>JBBANY010000122.1:0-1271 GCA_040401695.1 Ilumatobacteraceae bacterium | reverse complement strand
CCCGGCCGGGCCTTGATCCGCTCCAGCGCCCGTGATCCCGGCACCCGCTGCTGGGTGAGGGTGTGCACCTGAATCGGGCTCACCGTGAGGATCGCCGCCTCCACCCCCGTGGCGATCGCCGAACCCACCAGGATCACCGCCGCCAGCACGGTGAGCACAACGATTGGGTGCATGGGGGCGGCGACGCTGCGTCTTGGACCGGACCATACCTACGGTTGCTGGATTCCACCCGTCCCGGCCGGATGCCCGCCGCCAGTCCCGCCTCCCCGTTGAGGGCCCTGCAGCAGTGGCGCCACCAGCTCACGGTGCCCCAGTTCACGGTGGTCACCGGCCTGTTGGTGATCGTGGTGGGCACCTTCCTGCTGGCCTCGCCCCTGTGCTCCACCGACGCTGTGGGCCTCTGGCAGGCGCTGTTCACCGTCACCTCCGCCATCACGGTGACCGGCCTGTCGATCATCGTGGTGGACCGCGACCTCACCCTGCTGGGCCAGGTGGTGCTGGCGGGCCTGATCATCACCGGCGGCCTCGGCCTGATGGCGATCACCACCTTTCTGCAGGGCTTCGTGCAGGGGCGCTCCGGCCTGCGCCACCGGCTCGACAAGGGGCGTGCCCTGGATGAATTCGGCGTGGGCGGCATTGGTCCCACCTTCAACAGCATTCTGCTCACGGCCTTCTGCGTGATGGGCCTCGGGGCGGTGACCCTCTATGCCTTCGGCTTCACCGACATCAGCAACCCGCTGCAGCGCCTCTGGGCCTCGCTGTTCCATGTGATCAGCGCCTACAACAACGCCGGCTTCGGCCTGTGGGAATCCAACCTGGTCGACTACCGCGACAACCCGGTGGTCAACGGGGTGATCGCCGCAATGATCGTGATCGGCGGCATCGGCTGGCGGGTCATCAACGACCTCTGGCTCAACCGCTTTCGCCTGCGGCGGCTGCGGCGCCTCAGCCTGCACACCCGCCTGGTGGTGCGCACCACAGTGTTATTGATCGTGCTGGGGTGCGTTGGCCTGCTGATCACCGAGCACTTCGGCTACGAGGCCAATGCCCTCGGCAACCTCAACCTTTGGCAGAAGATCCAGATCACCCTGTTTCAGTCGATCACCACCCGCACCGCAGGCTTCAACACCATTCCGCTCTCGGCTGAAACGATCACCGATGCGGGCCTGCTGCTGATGATCCTGTTGATGTTCGTCGGCGCCAGCCCCGGTGGCACCGGCGGCGGCATCAAAACCACCACCTTCGCGATCCTGATGGGGGCCACCCGCTCC
>JBBANY010000121.1:0-1442 GCA_040401695.1 Ilumatobacteraceae bacterium | reverse complement strand
GCCCGGGTGATCGCGGCGGCCACCTCGGGGGCATGATCGACGATGTCGTTGAAGGGCCCGAGCGAGCACAAGACCGCGGGCATCCGCGTTTCGCGCAGAATCGGCAGGCGCATGCCGCTGGTCGACAAGTTCAGCCCGGGCAGCGCGGCCGACAACTCGTCGACGATTGCAGTGGCGAGCGCTTCGCCGCGCACCGAGGTGAAACCCGGTACCTGGTAATAGGCGATCGTGCACTCGGCCTCGCCGTGGCCTTCGAGGCCGAGGTAGGCGTCGGCAGAGAAGTGGTTCGCAGCCCGCGAATGAGACGAGACGTCGGGTTCGTCGACGAGCATGACGACATCGTGTTGTTCGCGCAACGCACGTGAGACCATCCGGGCGATGCCGCTGAGACCACCGAACTGGCCGATGACCACGCGGTGAAATCCGCGTTCGGTGGCAAGGACATTTTCTGCTTCGCGCAGGGTCGCGATGCCCGGCCCCGACCCGCTTTGTGAGCCGAGGCGAAGAATCGCCGCGGCCGTCGAGGTCGAACAGATTCCGTCGACGGAGAGACCGGCGTTGCTTTGGAAGTCGCTGACGGCGCGAGCGGTCAATGGCCCGAAAATGCCGTCGATGCGGCCGGCATCGAAGCCGAGCCGAGAGAGATGGGTTTGCAGCTCGGTGACGTCTTCACCGCGCAGGTTCGGCGAAGTGAGATACAGCATGCGATCGCCGAACGACCACGATGCTTCGACGAGCGCCGTCCACGTGGCCGCATCGCACACGCCGTCGGTGCGCAATCCGCGTGACGCTTGGAAGCCGACGACTGCCTCTTCGGTCACCGAACAGTAGAGCCCGTCGTCTTCGACGTCGCGCGTGAGGAATCCCGCGGTGCGGAGGCGTCGTTGAAGATCGCTGACGGTGGGCGAGCGAAGCCCGGCGGTCAGCGGGAAGGCGTCAGAAATTCCGACAACTCCTGGAGAAGGGCACCCTTGCCTTTGGCGCCGACCATGCGCTTTTTCATCTCGCCCTTGTCGAAGACGAGCAACGTCGGAATGCTCATGACACCGAAACGCTGTGCGATGTCACCGTGGTCGTCGACGTTCAACTTCGCGATGACGAGGTTGTCCTTCTTCTCGGCTGCGATCTCCGAAAGGATCGGCGCGATCATCTTGCAGGGGCCGCACCATTCGGCCCAGAAGTCGACGAGGATGGGCTTGTCGGATGCATTGACCGTTTCGTCGAAGGTGGAACTGGTGAGTGTCACGATGCCGTCTGCCATGGAGCAGAGTCTACGGCGCAACCCCGAGGGTGACGGCACCGACCTCGTCGCTCGTTCGTGACGTCAGTGCTGGTCTTCGAGCCAGCGCTCGCAGTCGATTGCGGCCATGCAGCCCGATCCGGCCGCGGTAATCGCCTGGCGGTAGGTGTGGTCCTGCACGTCGCCGCAGGCGAACACGCCC
>JBBANY010000120.1:0-1474 GCA_040401695.1 Ilumatobacteraceae bacterium | reverse complement strand
CCGGATCCCACGCAGGCCATGCAGGTGCGAGAGCTGCCGGCGCTGATGCGCTTCTGGCCACTCCCCCCGCACTCCGGACAGGGGCTTGGCTCTGTGGCCAGCTGGGGTGTCAACGCCTTGGGGATTCAGAACTTGGCCATTGTTCAGATGGGGATCACCAAATGCCTAGGAAGGCTTTTGGAAGAATCTCCCCAGACCCACCTCCCCAGCAGGGTCCACGGGCAGATCAGCAACACTCACAACGCATCACGTGCTGGCACGCCAAGGCCAGCGCCGGAAGACAGGAGTCGCAGTGCCCCTGGTGCTGCACCAGCATGGGAGCAACGACCAGCCCGGCATGCTCCTGAATCCGTTCTGCCCCTTCACGGCCGCCAAGGTGGTGGCCCTCAAGGCCACCGTGTTGCTGCTGCTCACGTTGCTGATCAAGGCCAAGATCCGAATTACGGCCTTTTCGGCGCTGGGCGGCTTGCTGTTGCTCCTGCAGACCCTGGCTTTCCTGGCCGTGAGCGGCGGGTTGGCCGTGGCTGCCGCAGGTGCTGCGGTGGTGGCCAGTCAGCAACGCAAGGCTTCTGCGGCCTGAGCCAGGAGCTTGCAGGCGACAACGGCTGTCTCTCCTGAATATCCAGGTGCAGTCGCTGCCATTAAGTTGGGGTTGTGTAACAGCTGATGTCATGACCCAAGCCCTTGAGGCGGCGGTCGCGTCCGCGACCCAATTGCCGCCAGAAGAGCAAGACGCACTAGCAGCGCTCTTGGTTGCTGAGATGGAGAGCGAGGAGGCTTGGGCTGAACTGTTCGCGTCTTCCCAAGGAGCACTGGCGACCCTCGCTCAGGAAGCTCTACTCGAAGTCGAAACCGGCCAGAGCGAGCCTCTCACCAGGCTCGCGTGAAATCTGTCACGACACAGGCTTTCCGGCGTTTGTATGCCAAGGCCACAAAAGAGCGGCAGAACAAGATTCGTCGGGCTTTCCGTTTGTGGATCCTTGATCCCAACCATCCCTCGCTGCGATTCAAGAAGGTGCACAACAGCATGCCGATTTATTCGGCAAGGGTTGATCTGGACTGGCGAGCGGTTGGAGTCTTGAAGAACGAAACGATGGTCTGGTTCTGGGTGGGATCTCATCAGCACTACGAAGAGCTTCTGAAATCAATCTGAGCGCATAAACCTTCAACCCCTCAAGTCACGCCCCGCCTCAGCGCCTTGCGGGCGTCATCCGCCAGCAGGATCAACAGCGGCGCCACCCACAGCAGGCCAAACCATTGGCTGGCGCTGGGAACCAGCGAAAACACCCGCGCCAGCGGTGGGATCCACAGCAACGCCGCCAGCACCAGGCCCTCGCTGAGCAGCCCCAGCCAGAGCAGGGGGTTGGCCACCTTGAGCATCGCCAGGCCTGAGCGGCCTTCGCTGCGGCAGGCCAACAGCACCCCCACCTGGCAGAACACGATCGTGCAGAAGGCCACGCTGGAGGCCTGCAGC
>JBBANY010000119.1:0-1476 GCA_040401695.1 Ilumatobacteraceae bacterium | reverse complement strand
CTATCCGATCGTCAAGGCCGTCGACGCTTGCAAGAAGTGAGAAACGTCAGGGACGGATCTCGTAGAAGGCATTGACCGAGTGCTCGATGCCGAGTTGACGAAACGATGTGAAACCCGCCTCGCGCGCGAAAGCCTCGGCAGTCGACGCCGGAAAGCCGAGGGTTCCGAGCCCTTCGCCACCCTCTTCCGACAGCGCCGACGCCATGCACGACATCACGCTGATCCCGTACATGAGGGCAGCCATCGGGTTCTTCGCCACGTTTTGCTCGAGGGTCTCGAGTGCCTTGATGTCGACCAAGAGCCAGACCCCGTCCTTTGCCAGTGAACGCCTGATGATCGACACCATCTCGCGTGGGCGCGTCATGTCATGGATGCAGTCGAAGGTCGTCACAAAGCCGAAACGTCCGTCTTCTGCCACCGACTCTTCGCGGGCGTCGACGAACCTCACGTTCGTGAGACCCCGAGAGGCCGCCTTTTCCCGTGCGATTGCAAGCGCGTGGCGAGAAATGTCGTAGCCGGTGAACCTGCTCTCGGGGTACGCCTCGGCCATCGTGCACACTGCCGATCCGGCGCCGCATCCGATGTCGGCAACCTCGATACCGCGCCGTAGTGCGTCGACGACGCCTTCGACCGCGGGCAAGACGACCGGCACGAGGTTTGCGTTGCTCCACGGTTCGAACGATCGCTCGATGCCCACCGCACCGTCGTGGCCGTGCGCGTCGTAGTCGAACCCGCGTCCGGTGGCGAAGCACGTCGGCAAGTCGCTGAGCCGTTCCATCGTTGCGGGCAAGCGATGGAACATTCCCATGCCGAATGCCGGGTGTGTGTCATCGGCCAGCACTGCCCGAGCCTCGGGAGACAAGACGAACCGCGGCCGATGCGGGTCGGCATGGTCCGCATCGATCAAGCGTGCTGCCACCTGGTTGCTGGCCCACTCACGCACCCATCGTTCGTGCAGGCCACAGGCGGCCGCCAGACTCTCCGAGTCCATCGGCCCGGGCGCCGAGGCGAGAACTCGGTACAACCCGAGCTTGTCACCGAGATGCACCATCCCCGCGGTGACCGCTCCCGCCAGTTGGCTGTACAACACAAACGAGAACATCTTCAATTTGTCGGGGTTGATGACCGTGTCGTCCATTCGCTCAGGGTAGACGACCCCCTGCATCTACAATTTCGCAACATTCGATTCTGCGAGAAGGAGCCGTATCCGTGTCGTCAACTCCGTACGTGTCAGAAAGTTGGGCGACTCTCTGGGAAGCGCTCGCCGATGCGCAACCGGATCAGATCGCGGTCGTCCTCGGCGACCAAGAGATTCGTTGGAAGGATCTCGACGATCGAGCGGCACGCCTCGCGACCGTCTTCTCCGCGAGCGGAGTGAAGGAAGGGTCCCGGGTCGCACAACTCCTGTACAACGACGCGGCGTACCTCGAAAGCGGCAACGCCCTCTTCAAATTGCGCGCAACGCCGGTCAACGTG
>JBBANY010000118.1:0-1578 GCA_040401695.1 Ilumatobacteraceae bacterium | reverse complement strand
TGTCGTACACCGAGTTCAGCTACATGCTTCTCCAGGCGAACGATTTCCGTCATCTTGCCGCCGCGCACGACGTCGAACTTCAGATGGGCGGCAGTGACCAGTGGGGCAACATCACGGCGGGTATCGACCTCATCCGCAAGACGCTCGGTCGTGCGGCGCACGGTCTCACGTGGCCTCTCGTCACGAAGAGCGACGGCACCAAGTTCGGCAAGACGGCCGATGGTGCGGTGTGGCTCGACCCGGCGCGCACGAGTCCGTACCAGTTCCGCCAGTTCTGGGTGCAGCAGGCCGACACCGACGTCGCGCGCTACCTGCCGCAGTTCTCGTTGCGGCCGATCGGTGAATGCCGCGACATCCTCGCCTCCCACGCAGCCAAGCCCGAAGCCCGCGAAGCGCAACGCTTGCTCGCCCACGAGATCACCGCATTGGTGCACGGCGACGATGCTGCGCAGGCCGCCGGAGAAGTCGCGGGCATCCTCTTCGGAGGCGACCCGACGCAGGCCAGTGCGGCCGGATTCGCTGCGATCGCCGACGAAGTCCCGTCGTCTGTTCTTGCATCCCTTCCCGATGACATGGCGCAACTGTTGGTCGACACGAAGGTGTGCGCGTCGAAGTCCGAGGCCCGCCGCACGATCGAACAGGGAGGGGTTCGGGTCAACGGCGCACCGGTTGCACTCGACACCAAACCGGCCGACGTCCCTGCACTACACGGGCGTTATTTGCTGGTGCGCCGCGGCAAGACGACGTACCACCTCATCGATCGCGGGGCCTGAAAAAGTGGCCGGATTCCGGCCTGGTCAGGTTGGGATTCGTACACCCCTCGGATAACTTCACGGAGCCTTTCGGGGGATCCGCCCCCGAATGAAAAACTCGCCCGGTGCGGGTTGACGTTTCGTCAACACCACCGATAGAGTTGCAACTCGCCCCCAAAAGCCGGCTGCATTGCAGTCGGAACTCTGGAGGATCCGGCACGGCCACCCACGGGTGAGTGCCCAAATTTGCTCCTTGAAAACGGAAGAGAAGACTGAACGCCAGTGCGGGCAGAGATACAGGCGAAAGCTTGACTCTGCTTGTCAATTCTGGTCAGTAGCCATACTGACCAATCAGTAATACCTCCGGCCGGGTCCCAACCTGGTCGGAAAAATTCAAGCCAAGGTCATGACAACACACAGAACACGATTCCGTTCGTTGTCGTGAACTTTCCAATCGTTTCGGTCCGAGCAATCGGGTCGACATGATTTTGACGGAGAGTTTGATCCTGGCTCAGGACGAACGCTGGCGGCGTGCTTAACACATGCAAGTCGAACGAGATCCATGGTGTAGCAATACACCGGAAGATCTAGTGGCGAACGGGTGAGGAACACGTGAAGAACCTGCCCCGAACTCTGGGATAACAGTTGGAAACGACTGCTAATACCGGATGCCGTTGTTGGAGTCACATGGCTCTACAACGAAAGTTTTTCGGTTCGGGAGGGCTTCGCGGCCTATCAGCTTGTTGGTGAGGTAACGGCTCACCAAGGCATCGACGGGTAGCTGGTCTGAGAGGATGATCAGCCACACTGGGACTGAGACACGGCC
>JBBANY010000117.1:0-1580 GCA_040401695.1 Ilumatobacteraceae bacterium | reverse complement strand
CCGTCGAGGTCGTCGTGTGCCACCGGAACAGTGACCCCCGCGCAGTTCACCAGGACGTCGCACCGTCCGACGGAGTCACGTATTGCAGCCGCCGCCGCATCGATCGAGCGTGGATCACGAACGTCGATACTCACCGACATGTGACCCGACCCGGCAAGGCCCGCTACCACGTCGTCGGCCACCGCCTTTCGACTGCGGTAGCCGACACCGACGTGATACCCGTCGGCGGCCAGCCGACTGGCGATTGCCGAGCCAATCCCCCCGCTCGCTCCGGTCACGAACGCAAACCCCATCAGCCGTAGCGCGCCACGCGGATGTCTGCCTGGGCCTTGTGGCCCCAGAACTTCTCGATCGCGCACAGTCGCGAGCAGTACTCGCCCACCATCGCCGACGAAGCAGCGTTCGTCACGCGCTGGTACGTCACCGTCTTCAGGAACTTGCCGACCCACAGACCGCCCGTGTAGTTGGCCGCCCCCTGCGTGGGCAAGGTGTGGTTCGTACCGATCACCTTGTCGCCGTACGACACGTTCGTCATCGGCCCGAGGAACAGCGCCCCGTAATTCGTCATGTTCTCGAGGAAGTAATCGTCGTTCGACGTCATCACCTGCACGTGTTCGAACGCCATCTCGTTGGCAACCGCCAACATCTCGGCGTGGTCGGCGCACAGAATGACCTGGCCGTAATCGGCCCAGGACTGCGAAGCAATGTCGGCCGTCGGCAACGTCTGCAGTTGCTTTTCGATTTCGGACATCGTGGCAAGACCGAGCGCGCGGGAATTCGTGATCAACACGGCGGGCGACGTCGGGCCGTGCTCGGCCTGGCCCAACAGATCTGTTGCACAGATTTCACCGTCGACGGTGTCGTCGGCGATGACCATCGTCTCGGTCGGCCCGGCCGGCAGGTCGATTCCGACCCGACCGTACAACTGGCGCTTCGCTTCGGCCACCAGCGCATTGCCCGGGCCGACGATCACATCGACCTTGTCGACGAACTCGGTACCGATCGCCATCGCAGCAACGGCCTGGACGCCACCGAGGATGTAGATCTCGTCGGCGCCTGCAAGTGCCATCGCAGCAATCGTCTCGGCCGGCAGTTCGCCGTTGATCGGTGGCGTGCACGCGGCCACACGCTTTACACCGGCCACTTTTGCCGTGAGAACGCTCATGTGCGCCGATGCAACCATCGGGTAACGACCACCCGGCACGTATGCGCCGACCGCGCCGACCGGAATGTGCTTGTGTCCCAGCGTCACACCGGGCAGGGTTTCGACTTCTACAGGATGCATCGATGCCAGCTGGTGACGTGCGAAGTTGCGAATCTGCGTCTGGGCGAATTCGATGTCCGCGATCGTGTCGCGCGGCACCGACTCGACAACACGGTTGATGTCCGAATCGGTCAGGCGAAATTGCGCGGGTGACCACTTGTCGAACTCGGTCGACATGCGCCGCACCGCAGCCTCGCCGTTCTCTTCGACATCGCTCAACAGTTCGCGCACCCGTGTCGCCAACGCAAGGTCGGCGCCGTGCGCCGGCTTTCGGATTGCAGACTTCAGATACTCAGCCATTGCTCCGCTCGCTTTC
>JBBANY010000116.1:391-1748 GCA_040401695.1 Ilumatobacteraceae bacterium | reverse complement strand
CCCAAAAACAAAAGCCCTCCCCCGGCCCACCAGATGATGGTGCCGAAGGAGGGCATGATGCGTTTCGTTTCCGGCTGAACTAGCCGAGACGCTCGATGATGGTGGCGTTGGCCATGCCGCCGCCCTCACACATCGTCTGCAGGCCGAAGCGGCCGCCGGTGCGCTCGAGTTCGCAGAGCAGCGTGGTCATGAGGCGGGTGCCCGATGCGCCGAGCGGGTGGCCAAGGGCGATTGCGCCGCCGTTGACGTTGACCTTGCTCATGTCGGGGTGCAGTTCCTTTTCCCATGCGAGAACGACCGACGCGAAGGCCTCGTTGATTTCGACGAGGTCGATCTGGTCGATCTTCATGCCGGCGCGCTCGAGCACGCGGTGCGTTGCGGGAATCGGTGCGGTGAGCATGAGGCGCGGGTCGTCGGCTGCGAGAGCGAAGTTCACGAAGCGGGCGCGGGGCTTCAGGCCGAGGGCCTTTGCCTTTTCCTCGCTCATGATCAACACGGCCGATGCACCGTCGGTGATCTGCGACGACTTGCCGGCGGTGACGCGGCCACCGTCTTCTTCGGGGCGGAACGACGGCTTCAACTTGCCGAGCGACTCCATCGTGGTGTCGCGCAGGCCTTCGTCGGTGGTCATCATCTGGCCATCGGCGCCGAGCAGCGGAAGGATTTCGGCCTGGAAACGACCTTCGCTCGTGGCGCGGGCGGCAAATTCCTGCGAACGGCAACCGAAGCGGTCCATGTCGTCGCGGCTGATGTTCCACTTGTCGGCGATGAGTTCAGCCGAGATGCCCTGGCCAACAAGTCCACCCTGGGGCTCGTAGCGAGCGCCAACCTTGGGGCCGAAGGGGAAGCCGTACTTGCCGTCGGCCATCGACGAACCCATGGGAACACGGCTCATCACTTCGACACCGGCGGCGACGATGACGTCGTGTGCGCCGGAGAGAACTGCCTGTGCGGCGAAGTGCGCGGCCTGCTGCGACGAACCGCACTGGCGGTCGACGGTGGTGCCGGGCACCGACTCGGGCCAACCGGCGGCGAGAACTGCGTTACGGGCGATGTTCACGCCCTGCTCGCCCACCTGCATGACGCAACCCATCACCACGTCTTCGACGATGGCGGGGTCGATGCCGGTGCGGTCGACGAGAGCCTTCAGAACTTCAGATGCGAGATCGACGGGATGCCAATCCTTCAATTTGCCGTTGCGCTTGCCGAGCGGCGTACGGATGGCATCAACGATTACTGCCGTGGTCACGGTGAACCCCCAGGAATTGAGTAGTAGTTACTTGTTGGTAGGGGATGAAGCCTACCCCCGCCCTTTTCGCGGGGCCCTACTCGCCAGCGAATCGGGCCTTGGCGAGCG
>JBBANY010000116.1:0-381 GCA_040401695.1 Ilumatobacteraceae bacterium | reverse complement strand
GGCATCAACGATTACTGCCGTGGTCACGGTGTACCCCCAGGGGATGAGTAGTTACTTGTTGGTAGGGAATTGAGCCTATCCCCGCGGGTGGATTCGGGCCCATCCGTGCACCCAGGCGCGGCCCGGGCCGTCAGGGCACGTGAACTTCAAAACCGACGAAGACCCAGCTCAGTGGACGATCTTCAGCGCTGTCCCACAATTGGGATGGAACAAAGACGGGCTCTGACCGGGTCAGTATTTCGACGGAGGTCTGGCCGACCTCGAATGGCACGTCGACGATGAAGTTGCCCGTCGCCAGCACTTGGCGACGAACCTCCGTACCCGCGGCGCTCGCGTGGATCAGCAAGTTGGGCAGCCACTCAGGTTTGTAGCCAACGAAGT
>JBBANY010000115.1:0-2175 GCA_040401695.1 Ilumatobacteraceae bacterium | reverse complement strand
GGTGTGCGCGACGTGCCGCTGCGCGCGGTGTTGTCCGAGCAGTTGGGGTTGCCCGTGGTGGTTGACAACGACGGCACGTGTGCCGCAGTTGCCGAGTGGCGACTCGGTGCCGCGCGCGGGTACGACGAGGTGCTGGCCGTCACCATCGGCACCGGAATCGGCGGAGGCACGATCGTCGGTGGCCGGGTGGCCCGCGGCGCGAACGGTTTCGCTGCGGAGTACGGCCACATGGTGGTGGAACGCGGTGGTGTGGCCTGTCCGTGCGGACGCCGTGGGTGCTGGGAGGCCTACGTGTCGGGTAGCGGTCTTGCGCACATCGCCGGCGCGCCAAGTTCCGAGGCCGTGCTCGAGGCGTACGCGCGTGGTGACGAGTCGGCGACGCGTGCCCTGGACGAGTTCGCCGATTGGGCGGCACTCGGTCTGCACAATCTGGTCAACATCTTCGACCCCGCGTGCATCGTTCTCGGCGGAGGACTCGGCGCACGCAGTGAAGTCGTCGCGGCGATCACACGCCGTTTTGAAGGTGTCGAACAGAGTCACGTGGGTCGTGCGCTGCCGGTGATCGCCGCAGCGACACTGGGCGAGCGCGCCGGAGCGATCGGCGCAGCCTTCGTCGGTGCCGGCGACTGAGCCGCGCTGACGTCAGGGACAGTTCTGCGTCACGCGACGCAGGCCTTCGCGCCACTGTGCATGTGCGATGTCGGCGAAGATCTTCAATTCGAGATTCGGCTCGAAACGACGGTCGATGCTGCGTGATGCTGCCGCATCTGCAGGGGTTGTCCACACGCCCTCGGCGAGGCCCGCCAACAATGCCGCACCAACGGCGGTCGTTTCGCGATCGACGGGTCGTTCGACGACGATTCCCAGTTGGTCGGCCTGAATCTGCAACAGGCGGTCGTTTCCTGCGGCACCACCATCGACGCGCAACGTACGGATGGGAATCCCCGTCGCGGCGGTCATGGCTTCGACGACGTCGCGCGTCTGGAACGCCATCGCTTCGAGTGTGGCGAGCGCGAGGTGTGCAGCGGTCGTCCCGCGGGTGATGCCGAACACCGCGCCGCGCGCCTCGGCATCCCACCACGGGCTGCCGAGGCCCGTGAGTGCGGGCACGAAAACGACACCACCGGTGTCGGTGACCCGTGCGGCGAGTGTTTCGATGTCGCGCGACTCGCGAATGATTCCCAGTCCGTCGCGAAGCCACTGCACCGCGGCGCCGGTGACGAAGATCGAGCCCTCGACGGCATAGGTCGTTTCGCCCGCGATTCTCCACGCGACGGTGGTGAGCATTCCTTCGCTCGGCGATGGGCAGCGGGTTCCGGCGTTCATGAGGACGAAGCTGCCGGTGCCGTAGGTGTTCTTCGCATCGCCTTCCGTGAAACATGCCTGGCCGAAGAGCGCAGCCTGCTGGTCGCCGGCGATACCCGAGATGGGAACGCCCGTGGGCAGGCCCTCGACCGACGTGACCCCGAAGCGTCCGCTCGAGTCGCGCACCTCGGGCAACGACTCCATCGGCACCCCCAGCAAGTCGCAGATTTCGCGGCTCCATTCGTGTGTCGTGATGTCCCAGAGCAACGTTCGACTGGCGTTCGACTCGTCGGTGGCAAAGACGGCACCGCCCGTCAGCTTCCAGAGAAGCCAAGTGTCGATCGTGCCGAAGGCGAGCGTCGGCGTGGGCGTCACGCCGTTGCGCAGCATCCATTCGATCTTCGTGCCACTGAAGTACGGGTCGAGCACGAGACCCGTGGCAGCACGCACGGTGCCAAGGTGCGGGGCGAGTTCGACACACCGCTGCGCAGTGCGCCTGTCCTGCCAGACGATGGCCCGTCCGAACGTCGATCCGGTCGCACGATCCCAGGCGACGATGGTTTCGCGCTGGTTTGTGATGCCAATGGCGGCTGGCATCGTGCCGACGCGGGCGATGACATCGGCGAGGGTTCGTCGCGTGACGTCCCAGATCTCATCGGCATCGTGCTCGACGAGGCCCGGTGCAGGAAAGTGCTGCGTGAACTCGAGGTACGAGGCAATGGCTTCGCGTCCGTCGGGAAACACCGCTCGGCTGCGAACGCCCGTGGTGCCCGCATCGATCGCGATGACGTAGGCCATCACGTCAGAGTAGTTGTCGGGTCGGGCGACCTATCCGTCGAGTCGGTAACCGAGCCCACGCACGGTGACGAC
>JBBANY010000114.1:0-2472 GCA_040401695.1 Ilumatobacteraceae bacterium | reverse complement strand
CATTTCCCCCTTGGATCATCGTTGGCATTGCCTCCGCACCCTTGCGGACCAACGGATACCGTCACCCTATGACTACGTAGTCAGACTGTCAAGCAAAACTTCCCGGGGGATCCACCGGAAGGGGCCCGGTGCACCACCCCGCCAGCGCATCGCGGACCGCCTGCGGACGGTCGAGTGTTGCCAGGTGTCCCGCGGCGGGAACCACCGCCAAGGTCGCCGTTGCGATGCGTTCGAGAGTCACCCGCTGACGTTCAACTGGGCACACCTCGTCCTCCGCCCCGCACAACAACAACACCGGCAGCCCCGTTGCCGCCAAGCGGCCGGTGAGGTCGCCCCGGCCGGCGAGGGCCTTGTTCTGGGCGAGGAAACGCACGCTTCCTGTCTCGGCCGCCATCCGTAGCACCCGCTCACGGTTGGCGGCAGGGTTCACCGTCGAGCGGCCGAGCAGCGCCTCGGCCACGGCCATCAAGCGACCCGCCCGGGCCGCTTCTGCCCAGTTCGCCCGTGCCGACAACTGCGCATCGTCCGGTGCCGCCAGACTCGCGTCGATCACGACCACTCCCGAATAACGCGCCGGATTCTGCGCTGCAGCCTCGGCTGCGACGATGCCCCCGAGGGACAGTCCCCCGACGATCACCGGTCCCTCGATGGCCGCGACGATGCGTGTCACCGCGGCAGCCATCTCACTGATCGAGTCGGTCTCGGGCGGCCCCGTCACGACCGTCCGCACACCGGGAATCGGCAGGACATCGGCAAAGACGTCCTCGGTGCACAGCGAACCGGGGACGAGGACGAGAGTGCGCACGACGAACCGGTTCAGCGGGGGTTGATGTCGACAAGGTCTTTGTCGCCAATGAACCCGTTGGCGTCGATGACGAAACCACACCCGCGCGCGGCTGTCACCACCCCGGCGTCCCAGCTGAGCCGTGCCCGATCGCCGCCGACGACGAGGATCATCTCGGCATCATCCGTTCCGACGTTGCGGAAGTTACGTCGCACACCGCGTGGAATCGAGACGATCGATCCCTCGCGCGGACACGTCGCATCGTCCCACCCTCCGGGGCCCTCGACATCGATGGCCCACGAACCCTCGACCAACACCACGACGCTGGCTTCGTCGCACGAGTGCACCCCCGTGTCCGAGCCGGGCGCGGCCCGCAGCCATTGCAACGAAAATCCGTGCGGGTAATGGATCGGTGGGTCGACGTCACGGTTTTCGGCAACGCCACAGCCGATGACGCTGGCCAATTCGACGCCGTCGACACGGCCGACTGCCGACAACAATGCATCGCGGCGCCAGACCCGGTCATCACGGTGAACGACACGCGCGATCACGTCTGCCGCATCGATGCGCGGGATGCGCGCCAACAAGTCGTCCCCGATCGGCGCGATGAGACCGTCCCAATCGTCTCCGTCTCCGACTTCGACCACCTCGTGATCCGCGTTCAACGCGAGACCGGTTGCGCGTGCTGCCCGCAGGATCGACGGTGCCCACACGATGCCGCCCGGATCATCGCCACCGAGAACGGTGTAGAGATACCCCTCGTCGTTGCCGATGTTCTCGAAACTACGGAACACCCAGGTGGGGACGGAGAAGACGTCGCCGGGGCGAATGACGACACTGTGTTCGACGGGCACACCGATGTCCATGCGCCACTCACCCGAAAGACACATGAACACCTCGGCGGTATAGTGCAGGTGCGGATTGTTCACGACACCGGCGTGCATGCTCGCCGCGCCGATGCAGTAGCCGTGCGGTTCGACGAGATTGACGAACGCGTCCTTGTTTTGCGTCACGCCCGGTCCGATGAAGCTGTAGCTCGCCTTGCCCTGCGACCGCGGAAGACGAACGTCGATGAACGCCGATTGGTCGGCGACGAAGTCGGACGGTTCGATCACGCGTCCGCTCAACACACCCGCACGGTTCGCGATCGTCATGACAAAGCTTCCCTTCCCCGTTTGTTCGTGGTCATCGCAGTGTTCCCAACTGCCGCCCACCATCGACGGGAATCACAGCACCCGTCGTGAATCTCAGATTGTCGACCACGCCGGCCACCGCAGCGGCGACATCGTCGGGTGTCGCAAGCCGACCGAGAGGTGTTGCATCTTGTTGCGCTTGCAGAACACCCGTCGGCATGCGGTCGGCGTATTCGCCGCGCACCCAGCCGGGGGACACGGAGTTGACTCGTATCCGCGGTGACAGCGACCGCGCCAACGAGCGTGTCATCGAATCGAGACCGGCCTTGGCCGCGCAGTACGCGACGTTCGACCCGACACCCGTGACCGCCGCGATCGATGACACGTTGACGACACAGGCGTTGTCGGACTCGCGCAACAACGGGGTGAAGGTACGGATCGTGGCATACGCACCGCGCCAATTCGTTTCGAAAATCTCGTCGATCATCTCGTCGGTCAAGCCGTCGAGGTCGTCGTGTGCCACCGGAACAGTGACCCCCGCGCAGTTCACCAGGA
>JBBANY010000113.1:0-2481 GCA_040401695.1 Ilumatobacteraceae bacterium | reverse complement strand
GAACCGCCAAGCGTTACATTGTCAATCGTCAAGTAATTGAGGGGAACCACATGAGCAACGACAATCCCGACCCGCGCCTCGCGCTCGGCCGCGAGCTCGCCACCAAACTCTTCGCAGGCGGCCCGCCCACACCGGCCATCTACAAGAGCCTCGCCCGTCACACCGTCGCCCACCTCTTCGGCGACGTGTGGCAAGACCCGACCCTCGCGTTGCAAGAGCGCTCGCTCGTCACTTGCACCGTGCTCGTCGCAACGGGCCGCGAAGCCGAACAACACCTGCACTTTCGCGGTGCACGAAACCTCGGCATCACGCGCGAAAAACTCGAGGCCATGATCACCCACGTCGCCCACTACGCAGGTTGGCCCGTGGCGGTCAGCGCCTCGCGCACGCTCGCCGAAGTGTGGGAAACAATGGATCGCGAAGAAGAAGCACGAAAGGGCAACAAATAGCAATGGCATTCACGTTTGCAAACCATGCGGGTCGCGCAGTCCTCGTCGACGGCGACAACTACCACGACCTCGAATCCCTGAGCGGTGGCGCGGTGCCGAGCGACCCGATGGCCGCGCTTGCCAAGGAAGACCTGCTCCACGATCTGCAAAAGAAGACCACGGGCCGCACCCCCGAAGGCAAGATCGACCCCGCAAAATTGGGCGCACCCGCACCGTCACCCGAGAAGGTCTTCGGCATCGGCCTCAACTACAAGACACATGCGGCCGAATCGGGCATGGAAGTTCCCGACAACCCGGTTGTGTTCGCGAAGTTCTCGTCGTGCATTGCCGCGCCGAACATCGATGTCGAGTTGCGCAGCGAACGCGTCGACTACGAAGCCGAAATCGTCGTGATCATCGGCAAGGGTGGCAAGGACATTCCCAAGTCCGACGCATGGAAGCACGTGTTCGGAATCACCGCCGGACAAGACGTCTCGGACCGCGCGGTGCAGATGGCCAGCAAGCCACCGCACTTCGACCTCGGCAAGTCGTTCGACACCTTCGGACCCATCGGCCCCGTAGCTGTGTCACCCGACGCGCTCTCGAACCGCGATGCGATCGGTGTGAAATGTCTCGTCAACGGCGAGGAGCGTCAGAACGACACTTCGGCGAGCCTCATCTTCGACATCCCCTTTCTCATCGAGTACCTGTCGCACATCACCACGCTGAAGACCGGCGACGTGATCTTCACCGGCACGCCAGCCGGCGTCGGCATGATGCAGAAAAAGCTCCTGCGCGACGGTGACGTCATCACCACGGTCGTCGACGGTGTCGGCACGATGACCAACAAGTGCGTCCGCGTCGCCGACCACAACCTGCCTCTCGTCAAGAAGGGCTAGCCATGGCGCTGAACGGTTTCCTCGACATCGAGCTCAGCGTGAAGAATCCCACTGACCTCGGGGCATTCTGGGAACGGCACGGGTTCAGGCGTACCTCGGACGGCGTGTACGGCACCACCGAACGCCCGACCGTCATGACCATCAAGGAAGGCGACCACCGCCATCTCTCGGCAATGCATTTTTCGTGTGCGTCCGAACGCGACATCACCGACATCGCCAAGCGCCTCGAAGGGCTCGGCGTTGCCTCACGCACCACCTCAACCTCGCTCGAGTGCACCGACCCGGTGCTCGGTCACTCGATCCGCCTCGATGTCGGCACGCCGACACCCCTAAAAGAGCCAGGCCCACGCCCCGGCAACCGGCCGGGCGAACGCACGCGCTGGAACACCCGCGCATCGTCGCTCGACCCCTCGAAGCGTCGCCCGCCGCGTCGCGTCGGGCACGTCGTGCTCGGCTCACCACAAATCGAGAAGTCGACTGCGTTCTACTTCGACGGACTCGGATTTCGCATCAGTGATCAATTCATCGGTGCCAATGCAACGTTCGGCCGTGTCGAAACCGACCACCACAACCTGCTCATCCACCGCGCACGTGTCGGGTTTCTCAACCATTACGCACTCGAGGTCGACGACTTCGATGCAGTCGGCGAGAACGGCACAGCCGTGCTGCACGAGAATCCCGACTCCCACATCGTTGGCGTCGGCCGCCACCTGGTCGGGTCGAACATCTTCTGGTACATGCGTGACCCCTCGGGCAACATGTTCGAGTTCTTCGCCGACATGGACCACATCAATGATGATGACGACTGGGCCAAGAACGTCGCATGCACCAACTGGGGCGCCCCCGAGAGCCCCGCTCCCGTCGAAGCCTGGGGTCCGCACCCCACCGAACTTTTCACCGCCGTTCCCGACATCGACGAGATCGCCCAAGCCCGCGCCATGCGCGGCCTTCCGTGAATCCCGGCCGCGCCAGGTCAGGTCAGGGTGTAGCGGATCGGTACGGATTTGTAGCCACCGACGAACGACGTACGCGACAACGGCGCAGATGCCGTAAGTTCCAGCCTTGCAAGACGCGGCAACAAGGTTCCGAAGAGTGAGCGCATTTCGTTGCGCGCCAATTGAGCCCCCAGGCAGAAGTGCGGCCCGTATCCGAAA
>JBBANY010000112.1:0-2800 GCA_040401695.1 Ilumatobacteraceae bacterium | reverse complement strand
GGCACCCATGCCGAGCCGATCGCGCAGACCTCGATCGGCGCGATGCTGATGCTCAGTTACGTGCTGCTCGCCGGTTACGTCGGCCAGATCTCGATGGTGCAGTTGTCGATCGCGGGTGTTGCGGCCTTCTTCATGGCCCGCATGACTGCCAATGGCAATCCGACCCCCGAGGATCCCTTTGCGGTTTCCGGACCGGGCCTCGCCTGGCCGATCGCCGCGATTCTCGGCATTGTCGTCGCCGTCGCGGTCGGCATCATCCTCGGCATTCCGGCGCTGCGAATCCGCGGCGTGCAGTTGGCAGTGGTCACCATTGCCGCAGCAGTCGCACTGCAGACGCTGTACTTCGACAACGCCAAGTTGACGAACCTGATGGCGGGGTCGAACGCAGCGGTGCCCTCACCGACGTTCTTCGGAATCGACATCGGCTCCACGGGTTCGGCGGGTCTCACCGACTCACCGAAGTTCGCATTGTTCTGTGTCATCGTGCTCGCGCTCATGTGCGTGATGGTGTCGAACTTGCGTCGCGGCAGCACCGGACGTCGGTTCCTCGCGGTACGCGCCAACGAGCGTGCGGCTGCGTCGGCCGGTGTCGACGTTCCCCGCACGAAGTTGCTGGCGTTCGGTCTCGCCTCTGCCCTCGCGGGTATGGCCGGCGTCATGACCGCGTTCCAGCAGCAGCAGATCTCGTCGGCCAACTGGGTGTACTTCGCCGGCCTCGTGACCCTCGCCTTCGCTTACCTCGGTGGTATCACCTCGGTCAGCGGCGCGGTCATCGGCGGCGTGCTCACCGGTTCGGGTGTCGTTGCGGTCTTCGGTGCGCACCAGTCCGAGGGTCTGCACTCCTATACGCCGGTTCTCGGCGGCGTCGGAATGATCCTCACTGCGATCCTGCACCCGTCGGGCCAGTCGATGCTCTACCAGCCGATCGTTCAGTACTTCGGCAACTGGCTGAAGCGGGCACGCGGACGCGAGTGGGCCGGCGTCGGTCGCCGACTCGGACCATTCATCGTCATCGGCCTGGTCTGGGGCTCCTTCGGTATCAACCCGTGGCGCACCGACGACTGGAGCCGTCCATGGATGATGGCTCTCGGTGCGTTCCTCGCACTGTTCATCCGCAACCTCGTCATTCTCATCCGAAGTGGCGGACACCGTGAACTCGGTGCCGCCGAAGCCACACAGGAGGTGGCAGCATGAGTTCACTTCTCCAGACCCACGACCTCACCGTTTCGTACGGCGGTCTCCACGCAAACTCCAACGTCAACATCAAGGCGGAGAAAGGCAAGCTGACGGGCCTCATCGGCCCGAACGGTGCCGGCAAGACCACCTTCATCGATGCCATCACGGGTTTCACCAACGTCTCGTCGGGTCGCGCCGAATTCAACGGCGCCGACCTGGCGGGCGTGACGCCTGCGGCACGCGCAAAGGCCGGCCTGGTGCGTACGTTCCAGTCGCTCGAGCTCTTCGAGGACCTGACGGTGTGGGACAACCTCATCGTCATGGCCGAAGAGACCAAGTGGTGGTCGTTCCTCGCCGACATCTTCCAGCCGAACCGCACACTGGGTGTCGAAAAGCAGGCCGAGTGGGCACTCAACCTTCTCGGACTCGGCGAGTTCCGTGATCGTCTCACGCTCGACTTGTCGCACGGCCAGCGCAAGCTGGTCAGCGTGGCACGCAGCCTCGCGGCGTCACCGAAGCTTCTGCTTCTCGACGAACCGGCCGCCGGTCTCGACACCGTCGAGTCCCAGCAGTTGGGTTCGCACCTGCGTGAGATCCTGAACCACGACATCAGCATCTTCCTCATCGACCACGACATGGGCCTCGTGCTCAGCGTGTGCGACTACATCTACGTGCTCGACTTCGGCAAGATCATCGCCGAGGGCACGCCCGAGGAAGTGCGCAACAACCCGGAAGTCATCAAGGCATACCTCGGCGAGACCGCCGGAGAACTGCAGGCATCGGAAGGCGACGCTGCGGCGCGCGCCCTGAAGGGAGAAGGCTGATCACCATGGCCGAGCGTGTCATCGACATCAAGAACCTGAGCACGGGCTACGGCGGCATTCCCGTCGTGCGCGGTCTCAACCTTCACGTCAACCCGGGCGAGGTCGTCGCTCTTCTCGGACCAAACGGTGCGGGCAAGACCACGACCCTGCTCACGATCAGCGGCATCCTTCAACCGGTGTCGGGCGAAGTCAACGTTCTCGGCTCACCTGTCACGGGTGAACGTCCCGAGAAAGTTGCGCGTCGCGGTCTCGCCCACGTGGCCGAGGACCGTTCGCTCTTCTTCGACCTCACGGTGCAGGAAAACCTGCGTCTTGGTCTGACGCCCGACCGCGCAAAGCGGGCGGTCGCCATGGAGAACGCACTGAACATGTTCCCTGCGCTGCGTCCGCTCATCGGCCGCCGTGCGGGTCTCCTGTCCGGTGGTGAGCAGCAGATGCTCGCGATGGCCCGCGGTCTTGCCTCGGAGCCAAAGGTCCTGCTGGTCGACGAAATGAGCCTTGGTCTCGCACCGATCATCGTGGAGCGCATGCTCCCGATCGTGCGCGAGATCGCCGACAAGACCGGCGCAGGCGTTCTCATGGTCGAACAGCACGTGGGCCTCGCGCTCAGCGTTGCCGACCGCGGCTACGTCATGGCGCACGGTGAACTGACGATGGAGGGTTCAGCCAAGGAACTCCAGGCCAACCGCGCCCTCCTCGAAGCGAGTTACCTCGGCGGAGGGCACTAGCCCGAAGCCCATATACACGGCGGAGGGCACTAGCCCGAAGCCCATATACACGGCGGAGGGCACTAGCCCGAA
>JBBANY010000111.1:0-2834 GCA_040401695.1 Ilumatobacteraceae bacterium | reverse complement strand
TGGGAAATCCTCGCGATGGTCGGACTCGCCTTCCTCGTCGTCGCACGACATCTGCCGAACCTGCGCCGACTGCGTTCGGGCACCGAACACTCGCTCAACGGAAAAGCGGCCTGACATGTTGGCTGCAGGAATCGCAACCATCTTCGACAGCCTGCGTGACCTGTCGGATTCACCGGTCTTTTATCTCGTCATCCTGATCATTGCGGTGCTCGACTCGGTGTTTCCGATCGTGCCCAGCGAAACCATGGTCATCATCGGCGGTGTGGCGGCCGGACTGGGCGACCTGAACATCGCTGCCGTCATCGCGGTCGGCGCCGCGGGCGCCTTCATCGGCGACAACATGTCGTTCGAGATCGGCCTGCGCGCAAAAGCACCCGTCACACGTTGGTACTCGCGCAGCGAAAAACGTGCCAAGCGACTCGTGTGGGCCGACGAGCAGATCGAAGAGCGCGGCGGACTGCTTCTCATCACGGCGAGGTTCATCCCCGGCGGACGCACGCTTCTGACGCTTTCGTGCGGCATCACCGGCCAACCCCATCGATGGTTCGCGAAGTGGGTCGGCGCTGCCGCGATCATCTGGGCCTCCTACGCGGCTCTGCTCGGATACGTCGGTGGCAAGACCTTCGAGGACAATCACACCCTCGCATTCGTCGTCGCCTTCACCACGGCGGTCTCGATCACTGTCCTCATCGAGGTCGTGCGCCACTTCCGCAAACGCCGCGCCTGATCGGGCGGCCACGGCGGCAGAATGCGCCATGCGCTTCAGCGTCGACCGAACGTGGCGGCGACCCCACGAAGGTGATGTCGTCATCGGCGGTTCGCCCACGCGCGCATTCCGCCTGACCTCGGGTGGACGTCGCGTCGCAGAGATGATCGAGCGCGGCGACGACCTCCCCCCGGCGGCCCATGCGCTCGTCGACCGCCTCGTCGATGCGGGCGCCATCCACCCTCTGGCCGATCCGTCGACGCATTCGATTGCCCCGATGCACATCACTGCCGTGATTCCCGTTCATCTCACCGAGACCGCCGACGGAACCACGCTTTCTTCTCTCGTCGCCGGCCTCGCCGGCCTCGCTGCCGTCGTCGTCGTCGATGATGCGTCGCCGCGACCCTTGCCCGCATTGTCGGCGGGCGACACGCCTGTGACGATCATCCGCCGCGAATCGAACGGCGGACCCGCGGCCGCGCGCAACACCGGTCTGGCCACGGTGGAGACGAGCCACGTCGTCTTCATCGATGCCGACGTCGAGTGTCGCGCCGACGATGTCGTGGCGCTTGCCGCATGGCTCGTCGCCTCGGATGCAGCCGCTATCGGACCTCGGGTTCGGACCAGCGATGACGGCTCGGTTCTCGGCGCCTACGAAGCGGCGCGCTCACCCCTCGACATGGGTGAACGTCCGGCACGTGTCCGGGCCGCCACCCGCGTCGGATGGTTGCCCGCCGCGATGCTGCTGTGCGACGTGGCCGCACTTCGTTCAGTCACCGGATTCGACGAGACGATGCGCACGGGCGAAGACGTCGACCTCGTGTGGCGCCTCGACGCAGCAGGGTTCCGCTGCCGCTACGAACCATCGATAGAAGTGCTCCACCAGCGACGGGCAACGCTCGATGGTTTTGTTCGACAGCGCATCGGGTACGGCGAGTCCACCACTGCATTGCACCGCCGCCATGGCGACAAGGTCGCGCCGGCCCGCGGGTCGTGGTCGTCGGTGTCGTCATGGACAGCCCTCGTGCTCGGCTTTCCGATCGTCGCGGGTGGCGCCGCCATCGCAACCGCCGCGATGCTGTCACGCAAGCTCCGCTTCGTACCGAACACCGCATCCGAGTCGGTACGTCTCGCATGGATGACCCACCTGCAGGTCGGTCGCAACCTCGCTTCGGCCGTCACACGAGTGTGGTGGCCGATCGCAATCATCGCGTCGGTCTTTTCTCGTCGCGTACGCGTCGCGCTGTGTGCCGCCGCAGTCGTTCCCGCACTCGCCGAATGGTGGGAGAAGCGGCCGCGCCTCGACCCCGTCCGCTTCATGATCCTTCGCATCATCGACGATGCCGCGTACGGCACCGGAGTGTGGAAGACAGCCGTTCGTGAACGCAACGCCAGTGCGATACTGCCTGCAATCGCACGCCCCACGACTCCGGACGGCTGAAGCCGCCCGCGGGCGATACCGTGTTGCCGATGGCACTGCGGCTCACGGTCCGGCGCGACGCCTTCCTCGGCCACGTGCGCAGCGTCGCGCGCGAGGTTCCACACCTCGTTCCCGTCGTGAAGGGCAACGGATACGGACTCGGACGGGGTCGCCTCGTCGAACTGATCGACGATCTGCTTCCCGATGTCGACACCATCGCGGTCGGCACCGTCCACGAAGCAGCCGACGTGCCCGCACGGCTGGCGGCACACGTGATGAACCCCGTCACCGACGCCGACCTTGCCTCAGGCGCGGTCGTGCCGGCCAACGCCATCCTGACGATTGGCTCACACCGTGACGTCGATGTGCTCGCGCGACGTGGCTGGAAGGGGCGCGTCGTCGTGAAGCTCGCCTCGTCGATGCGCCGCTTCGGCGTCGACCGTGACGGCTTCAGTGCTCTCGTCAACGACATCGCCCGCATCGGCGGCACGATTCACGCCTGCAGCATGCACCCGCCCACCGCAGGCGACGACACGTCGCGCCTTGCCGAGATTCGTGCGTGGCTTCCTCTTCTTCCCGACTGCGTCACCCTCAGTGTCAGCCATCTGTCGCCCGATTCCCTTGCGCAACTGCGTAACGACAACGACCAGCGCACGATCGAGGCGCGGCTCGGCATCCGGCCCGAGCTGTCGACCACCGGCGGCACCT
>JBBANY010000110.1:0-3250 GCA_040401695.1 Ilumatobacteraceae bacterium | reverse complement strand
TCGTTCCGATGTTCACGTGAGGCTTCGTACGCTCAAACTTTGCCTTCGACATTTCCTATCTCCGTTTTTGTTGCTGGTGGGTTTTCAAGGATCGGTGGTTGCTTCGCGAATCTTTGGCTACTCGCCGCGGACGCGCTTGACGATTTCGGATGCAATTGCGCCCGGTACCTCTTGGTACGAATGGAACTGCATCGTGTAGGTCGCGCGCCCTTGGGTGCGTGACCGGAGGTCGGTACTGTATCCGAACATCTCGGAGAGCGGCACCTGGGCACGAACGACCTGCGTGTTGCCACGGGCCTCCATGCCTTCGATGCGGCCGCGACGGCTGGACAGGTCGCCCATGACGTCGCCCATGTACTCGTCGGGAGTGACGACTTCGACGGCCATGATCGGCTCGAGCAGAACGGGCTTGGCCATTTCGGCGGCCTTCTTGAAGCCCATTTGACCGGCGATCTTGAACGCCATTTCCGAGGAGTCGACGTCGTGGTACTGACCGTCGACGAGGCTGACCTTGACGTCGACCGTCGGGTAGCCGGCAAGAACACCCGACTCGAGTGCCGCCTGGATGCCCTGGTTGGTCGGCTGGATGTATTCGCGCGGAACGCGACCACCGGTGATCTCGTCGGCAAAGACGTAGCCACCACCGGGGCCGGTCGGCTCGAGCGTCAACTTGACGACTGCGAACTGGCCCGAACCACCCGACTGCTTGATGTGGCGGTACTCGACCGACTCCACCTTCTTCGTGATGGTTTCGCGGTAGGCGACCTGTGGCTTGCCGACGGTTGCCTCGACGTTGAACTCGCGTTGCATGCGGTCGACGAGAATTTCGAGGTGCAATTCACCCATGCCGGAGATGACCGTCTGGCCGGTTTCTTCGTCGGTGCGCACGCGGAAGGTCGGGTCTTCGTCGGACAGTGACTTGAGCGCCTTGCCCAACTTGTCTTGGTCGTCCTTGGTCTTCGGTTCGATGGCGACGTGGATGACCGGCTCGGGGAATTCCATGCGCTCAAGAATGACCGCGTTGTCACGGTCGCAGAGCGTGTCGCCGGTGGTGGTCTCCTTGAAACCGAGTCCGGCAACGATGTCGCCGGCCATGGCGACGTCGAGGTCTTCGCGCTGGTTGGCGTGCATCAGCAGGATGCGGCCGAGACGCTCTTTGCGTTCCTTCGTGCTGTTGTAGACCTCGTCACCCTTGTTGATGGTGCCCGAGTACACGCGGAAGTAGGTGAGCTTGCCGAACGGGTCGGCGACGATCTTGAACGCAAGCGCGGCGAAGGGGCCGTTCTCGTCGGCGGAACGCTCGACGACCTGGTCGCCCTTCAGGTTGGTGCCCTGCGCGGCGGGAATGTCGAGGGGGCTCGGCAGGAAGTCGACGACTGCGTCGAGCATCGGCTGCACACCCTTGTTCTTGAAGGCCGAACCACAGAGAATCGGCACGAAGTCGAACGCCAGGGTTCCCTTTCGGATCGCGGCCTTGATTTCCGCCTCGGACACTTCTTCACCACCGAGGTACTTCTCCATGAAGGCGTCGTCGGACGTCGCGATGGTCTCGAGCAACTGCTCGCGGTACGCATTCGCTTCGTCGACCTGGTCGGCCGGAATATCGACCTCGTCCCACTTGGCTCCGAGTTCCTCGTCGCGCCAAATGAGTGCCTTCATCTTCACGAGGTCGATGAGACCCGCGAACGGCTTGTTCGATTCCGGACCACCGGCGCCGACGGGAAGCTGGATGACTGCGGGCACGGCCTGCAGGCGGTCCTTCACCATGTCGACGGTGCGATAGAAGTTCGCGCCGATGCGGTCCATCTTGTTGATGAAGCACATGCGCGGCACGCGGTACTTGTTGGCCTGACGCCACACGGTTTCGGTTTGCGGCTCGACACCGGCAACCGAGTCGAACACCGTCACCGCACCGTCGAGAACGCGCAGCGAACGCTCGACTTCGATCGTGAAGTCGACGTGACCCGGGGTGTCGATGATGTTGATGCGGTGGTTGTTCCAGATGCAGGTGGTGGCAGCAGACGTGATGGTGATGCCGCGCTCTTGTTCCTGGGCCATGTGGTCCATCGTCGCGGCGCCTTCGTGAACTTCACCGATCTTGTAGGACTTGCCGGTGTAGTAGAGGATGCGCTCGGTCGTCGTGGTCTTGCCGGCGTCGATGTGCGCCATGATGCCGATGTTGCGGGTGCGCTCGAGGGGGTACTCACGCTTTGCCATGTTCAGTGTCTGCCTTGTTTCTCGCGTGGGGGGATGGAACGGAACCGACTACCAGCGGTAGTGGGCGAAGGCCTTGTTGGATTCGGCCATCTTCTGCATGTCGTCACGCTTCTTGATGGATGCGCCGAGACCGTTGGCAGCATCGAGGAGTTCGTTGGCGAGACATTCGGCCATCGTCTTTTCGCGACGGTTGCGCGAGTTGTCGACGACCCAACGAATGGCGAGCGTGCTTGCGCGACGCGGACGGACCTCGACGGGAACCTGGTAGGTCGCACCACCGACGCGGCGGCTGCGGACTTCGAGAGGCGGCTTCACGTTGTCGATGGCGCGCTTGACGGTCGACAACGGCTCGGAACCGGTCTTCGTCTCGATCATCTTCATCGCGTCATAGACGATGTTCTCGGCGATGCTCTTCTTGCCGTGCAGCATGATCTTGTTGACGAGCTGCGTAACGAGCAACGAGCGATAGACCGGATCGGGGGTCATCTCGCGGCGCTGAGCGGGTCCTTTGCGGGGCATGTGCTACCTGTCTTTGTTTTTCTCGAGTGGCTTACTTGTCGCGCTTCGCGCCGTAACGGCTACGCGCCTGCTTGCGGTTCTTCACGCCGGCTGCGTCGAGCGCGCCGCGGATGATCTTGTAACGCACGCCCGGAAGGTCGCGCACGCGGCCGCCGCGCACGAGCACGATCGAGTGCTCTTGCAGGTTGTGGCCTTCGCCCGGGATGTAGGCGGTGACTTCGACACCACTGGTGAGACGCACACGTGCGACCTTGCGCAGAGCCGAGTTCGGCTTCTTCGGGGTGGTGGTGAACACGCGCGTGCACACGCCACGACGCTGCGGCGATCCCTTCAGGGCGGGGGTCTTCGTCTTGGTTGTCTTGACGCTGCGACCCTGGCGGATCAACTGCTGAATTGTGGGCACGCGTGAACCTCTTTGTTGATGGAATTTCGCGGGGCACCGACGGTCGGAGCCTTCGCTACAGAGAACGAATTGAGGATGGAAAAACCGCCCTCGGGGACCCGTGAAACGCTA
>JBBANY010000109.1:0-3731 GCA_040401695.1 Ilumatobacteraceae bacterium | reverse complement strand
CGCGAATGACAACGAGCACGTCACCCGTTGCGTGACTCTCGACTTCGAAGTCGCCGGATTCGGTCGTGGTGAAGACGAACACCTTCTCCTCACCGGCAGGCGTCTCGTCGCCGCCCAGGTCGAAGCCGTGCACGTGAAACTCGTCGTCTTCGTCGGGATTCACCATCGTCAACTCGACTGAATCACCGACCGACACCTCTTCGATGCGATCGGGGCCGGAGTCGACGCCCACCGTCACACTGATCCGCACGGTGTCATCCACCATCGTCGTCGGAGTCGCGGTGTCTTTCGGCGCGACCGTCGTTGCCGTACTTTCGACAACGGTGGCCGGCGTGGCTGGCGTGGTGTCGGTTGATTCGTCACCACTGCCGCAAGCGGCCAAGACGAGCAGTCCCACGACGAGAGCGACCGGCTTCGTTGTCATCGAACAGATTCAATCAACTGTTGAAGTCGAAGCCCAGGTCGGGGGCCGTGAGCATCGGTTGATACGGGATGCCCGCTTCGGCGGCCATGGCGGCGCACGTCCCGCCGCGGTCGACGATGACCGTGATGAACACGGGTTCTGCGCCGAAGGCCTTCACCACTTCGACCGCCTCGAACAACGACGTGCCGCGCGTGACCGTGTCCTCGGTGATCACGACCTTGTCGCCGGGCTGCAAGGCGCCGGCAAGACGTCCCGTCACCCCGTGGTCCTTCGCTTCTTTTCTCACACTGAAACTTTTCAAGTTCACGCCACGGGTCGCGGCGACGGCAGCGATGCCGAAGGCGACGGGGTCGGCACCCATCGTCAGTCCCCCGATCGCCGTCGCCGACGCCGGCAACATCGACAGGGCAACGTCGGCGACGAGGAGAATTCCGTCGGGTCGACAGGCGGTTTGCTTTGTGTCAAGGAACCACGTGCTCTTGCGACCCGACTTCAAGGTGAAGTCTCCGCGCTTGACCGCATGTGCGAGAACGTGCTCGCGCAGCCTCGTTCGTGCCGGGTCGAGGGGAGGCAAGGCACCGACATCAGTCATGTTCCCCACGGTACCCATCGGATAGATTTCGTAACGTGACCGCAACAAAAGGTCGGGGGACCCCTCGTAAACCCACGAAAAAGGTGGCAAGAAAAGCCGCTTCGCCAACAAAAGCCGGAATGTCGAAGGCCCACAAGGCTGCTCTCGCTCAGGGCAGAGTCGAAGGCCGTGTCATTCGTACCTATCTCGACGTGCTCGAGGCCAACCGCCCCAAGCGCGGTCGCAAACGAACGATCGAATCGATCACGCGTCGACTGATCGCCATTCGCAAGGAAACCCTCGTCGCTGACACCGTGACGAAGCTTCGTCTCACGCAAGAACGCATGGACCTCGAACGCGAACTGAAGATCAAAAAGGCGAACGCCGACATCGGGAAACTCGAATCGCAATTCGTCAAAGTCGCCCGTGCGTATTCGACGCGCAACGGCATCACCTACACCGCGTGGCGTGAAGTTGGCGTGAGTGCACAGACGCTGAAGCGCGCGGGAATTTCGCCCGACGACTAGTCGTCGAGTGCATCGACGGCACGCCCGGCGTTCGCCACGACGCGCGTTTCGTCGAAGATTGAAACGATCGATTCCTTCGTCAGGTCGATGTCGAGACTCGAGACGAGGACGTCGCGGAAATGTTGGCCGCTCTCCAGCGACCGTTGCGAGAGCTCTTGAACGATGCGATAGGCGTCGTCGCGCGACTTTCCGTTCTCCACGAGGGCCAGCAAAGCCGACTGCGAGTAAACGACACCGTTCAACAAGTCCAGATTGCGACGCATCTGCGCGGCGTCAACTTCCAGGTTGGCCAACAGGTTTCGCAGGCGTCGCGTCACGTAGAACGCGAGCATCGCCGAGTCTGGCAACACGATGCGTTCGGTCGACGAATGCGAAATGTCGCGCTCGTGCCACAGTGCGACGTCCTGCAAACCAGCCTGCAAGTTGCCGCGCAGTACGCGCGACAAGCCGGTGATGGTTTCCGCCGAGATCGGGTTGCGCTTGTGTGGCATCGCGCTGCTTCCCTTTTGCCCCCGGGAAAACCCCTCGCGTACCTCGTTCACTTCGGTGCGCTGAAGGTGCCGCAATTCGATCGCGATCGACTCCGCGGTCGTCCCGAGTGACGCGCACGCCCACAGAAATTCGGCGTGGCGGTCGCGGTTGATCACCTGAGTCGCGGGCACGGGTACGAGACCGAGAGATTCGCCGACGAAACGCTCGACGGAGGGGTCGATGTTCGAATAAGTGCCGACTGCTCCCGACAACTTACACACCGACACCGCGTCGCGCGCAGCGAACCAACGTGCGAGATCCCGGCGCAACTGCAGAACCCACAACGCGACCTTTGCTCCGAACGTTGTCGGTTCGGCGTGAATCCCGTGAGTGCGCCCGATCATCAGCGTCGTGCGGTGTGCACGCGCAAGGTCGGTCGCCACGTCGATCAACTTCTCGAGTTCGTCGATGATGAGATTGCTTGCATCGCGCAGGGCCCAGCACCACGCGGTGTCGACGACGTCGGTACTGGTGAGGCCGTGGTGGATGTAGGCGGCTGCCGGCATGCCGATGTGCTGTTGCAACACGTCGACGAAAGCGGCCACATCGTGGTTGGTGACCGTTTCGCGGTCGGCCACCGCTGCCACGAACCCCGAATCGACCACGGGGGCGCCTGCGCGGCAGGCGGCGGCCGTGCCGGTGGGAACCACGCCGAGCCGCTCTTGTGCGTCGGTGGCGAGAAGTTCGATGTCGACCCAGCGCTGCATGCGTGCGGCATCGGCGAAGAGGTTCGCCATTTCGGGCAGCGCGTAGCGGTCGATCATCCGCGCACCACGCAGTCGTCGCGTTCGGGTCCGGTTCCGACCATCGTCACCGGCACACCGACGTTCTTCTCGACCAGTTCCACGAGCTGACGTGCGTTCGACGGCAGGTCGCTGAACGCGCTCGCTCCGCGCAGGCTGGTCTTCCATCCGGGCAACGTTGCGTAGACCGGTTCGACCTGGGCAAGAACTTCACTTCGGTCGGGGTATCCACGCAACATGCCACCCTCGAGCCGGTAATCGATGCACACCTTCACTTCGTCGAACGTGTCGAGCACGTCGAGTTTCGTGAGCGCGATCTCGGTCAGCGAGTTCACCCGCACCGCATGGCGCAGCATGACGAGGTCGAGCCACCCGGTGCGGCGACGGCGACCGGTGACGGTGCCGTACTCATGGCCAATGTCGATGAGGGCTTGGCCGAGTGTGTCGGGTTCGCCGCTGGCGCCGACGAGCTCAGTCGGGAACGGGCCCGACCCGACGCGTGTCGTGTAGGCCTTGGCGATGCCGACCACCCTCGTGATGTCGCGCGGCCCAAGGCCCGATCCCGCGCACGCACCGCCCGCTACGGGATTCGACGATGTCACGTACGGGTACGTGCCATGGTCGATGTCGAGAAAAGTCGCCTGCGCACCCTCGAGGAGAATGTCGGCACCACCTTCGAGTGCATCGTGCAGTTCGTTCACCGTGTCGGCGACGTACGGGGCGATGCGGCGCGCAAGATCGGTGAACTGCGCAACGATCGCTTCGACATCGAGCGCAGTGCCACCAAGAGCCACCAACGTCGCGTTCTCCTCGTTCGCGCGTCGGCGCACGGTGTCGGCAAAGACCGCGGCATCGAGAACTTCGCCGGCGCGTATTCCCACGCGACGGGCCTTGTCGGCATAAGCCGGACCGATTCCCTTCAGCGTCGTTCCGAT
>JBBANY010000108.1:0-3770 GCA_040401695.1 Ilumatobacteraceae bacterium | reverse complement strand
CGGCCCGAGTACTCGTCGATCGTTGCAACGGCCGTGTTGCTGCTGGAGTAAGCGATGATGCCGGGGTTGAGAGACGTCGGTGCGGTCGTGTTGAACGGCGCGGTACCGAAGACATACGACGAAGCGGGCAGAGCGAAACCGGTGAGCGTCGCATTGATGGTGACGGCACCCTTGCCAGAGAACGCGCGGATCGGGCGGACGACACGCGTGTCGGTCTTGGATGCGTACGTCTGTACACCCGACACGGGGTCGACGGTGTAGGCGCGAGTCGCGTCGTACTGACGTGACGTCCAGTAGTCGCCGGACAAGCCGGTGAGCAGTCCCCCGTCGACCAGATTGGTCTTGACGAGCGAGAGTTCGGCAGGTGCAGGCAGATACCATTCGGTCTTCGATCCACCGGTGAACGCACGGGCGACCGCCGCCGCTCCGCTGGTGCACGACCCGAGAATCGACTGCATGTTGTTGATGCCCTGTGCATTGTCGCCCGTGCCGGAAAGCGACGTGGTGGCAGCCGCCGTGTTGCACCAGCTCGCATTCGATTCGGTTGCTGCAACTTCGAGGTAGTCGAACCCGATGTAGTCGTCGTTGGTGTCGACAAAGAAGACCTTGCCGCCACCGGGTCCGGTGTCGCCGATCGCGCAAATGATGCCGCGCTGACAATCCGACACACCGCCACCGACGGGCACGGGCTCACCCGGGGCACAGAGTCCTCCGTCGGCGCACGAGGTGACGACCGACAGTGCGACGCGGCTGGTCGCAACCTTCGCCGCGCCCGTGCCAGCATGCGTTGCGGCAAGGACTGTCGAACCCGCGCCCGTGATCGTCACCGCACCGGTCCAACGGTTCACGGTTGCGACCGAAGTGTCGGAACTCGAATATGTGAGCGGTGCATCGGTGTTGGATGGTGCAAACGCGCGGATCGGGCGGAAGTAACGCGCATCCCACTTCGCCGACGTGGTGAGCGGAAGATCCTGGCACGAGTGCCGGATGTAGTGGATGTTCGAGCCGGCTTCTGTCGATGTCGAGTAGTAGTCGCAGCGCAGGAAGTCGTCGGTGTAGTAGCGAGCCTTCTGCAGCTCCAGCATCTCGTCAGTCGCGGGCAGGTACCAATCGGTCTGGCCTCCACCGTTGTACGCGCGGCTGGCGGTCGCAGCGCGGTTCGTGGTTGCTGACTGAGCGACGATCGCCTCGGTGTTTGCAAATCCGGAACCGATGGCGGTGCCGCTGGCGGCGACACCAACGGCCGTGTTGGTGTTTCCCGACCATGTCATCGCCGGGTCCCCGCTGCCACCCGACCAAGTGGAGGGAGCAGCTTCGAGATAGAGACACGACGAGCCACATGGGGTGCCGGGCGCCGAGAACGTCGAGGTCGTGACGTAGAAGACACGTCCTCCACCCGGTCCGACATCACCCGCCTGGCACGTTCCCCCCTGGGCACACGAGAGGCTGCCGATCGAGCGATTCGAAGTCGGCGCCGAAAGCGTGAACCCCGGACTCGAAGTCGTGTAGCCAGAACCGGGGAGGCTGAGAGACCCGAGGGTCGTCGTCGCCCGTCCGGTCGTCGCGTAGGCACGTTCGACGTCGGTTGGCATGAGGACGTTACCCGACGACAGATTGCCGACCTGACCCCAGTCGTTGTAGCCCCAACACTTGAGCGCATCGTTTGTGGCGATGGCACACGTCGAGTGGCCGTTCCCCGTCGAGATTTCGAAGACGCCCGACGACATACCGGTCACGTCAACCGGGACGTAGCGACGCGTCGTGGTTCCGTCGCCGAGCTCACCGTTGTCGTTGCGACCCCAGCACTTCAAGCCGCCACCGGAAAGGAGCGCACACGAGTGATAACCACCCGCGAAGACCCTGACGGCACCCGACGAGATGCCGGATACCGCGACCGACGTGGTCCGGTTGGCTGTCGAGTTGTCGCCAATTTGTCCGAATCCGTTGTAGCCCCAGCAACGTACGCCGCCCGTTGCGAGGGTTGCACACGTGTGATGAAAACCCGACGAGATGCCCGTGACGCCACTCAGTCCGGTTGCGATTCGCGGGACGAGACGGTTCGTCGCCGTTCCGTCACCGATCTGGCCGTAACCGTTGTAGCCCCAGCACTTCACCGCACCCGAGTCGAGACGTGCACAGGAGAACTCGTGGCCGAGGTCGATCTCTGCCACACCCGAGGTGAGGCCGACCACGTCGACCGGCGTCGTACGGTTGTCGGTGGTGCCGTCACCCAACTGGCCGTAGTTGTTCAGACCCCAACATTTCACTCCCCCGGTTGCGGTGAGAGCACAGGTGTGTTGGTACCCAGAGTCGATTTGCACCACGCCACTGGTGAGTCCGGTGACGACCACAGGCGTGTACTTGGTTCCCGTCGTGCCATCACCCAACTGGCCGCTCGCGTTGTAACCCCAACACAAGACTCCACCACCGGTCTTCAGCGCACACGTGTGGTGATAGCCGGTAGCAACCATCGAGATGCCTGAAGCCAATCCGACGGCTTCGGTTGGTGCGTAGCGGCGTTCGTTCGTACCGTTGCCCAACTGACCCCAGTCGTTGTTGCCCCAGCACTTCACCGCCCCTGCTTGCGTAAGTCCGCATGACGAGTGGAGACTCGCGCTGACCTGGACGTATTCGGTGTCCGGCACGGCAACCCGTGCATAGGTCCACATCGCTGACTGCGTGGAGGTTGCAGGGACGCTCGCCTTGATATAGGCGGTTCCCGGCCCGACGATCGTGACGGCACGAGTCGACGGATCGATCGTCACGACCGACGTGTTGGTGCTGGTGTAGACGACGTCGTTCGGTCGGTTCGTCGTCGCATCGGTGTAGGTGATGCCGGTATCACCCACACGGAAGCGTCCAGACGACAACGTGACGGCCGAAAGTTGGGTCTCGGCGTCGGAAATGACGGCGGCCTTCACACCCGCCACGCCGACGGGTACGTAACTCGTTGTGTTGGTTTTGTCACCCAACTGGTATTCGCCGTTGTAACCCCAGCACCACACGTTTCCTTGTGCGGTGATCGCGCAAGATGAGAAGTAGCCCGCGGAGATCGCACGAACCCCGGCCGGCAGACCCGTCAGCGTCGTCGGCACCGCCGTGTTACCGGTGTTTCCTGTTCCGAGCTGGCCGTAGCCGTTCCAACCCCAGCACTGGACCGACCCCGAAGCGAGACGTGCGCAGAAGTGTTGGTGGCCGCCGTCGATTTCGATCGCATTTGTCGTCCCTGTGACCGGTACCGCGGTGTATGTCTGGTTGGTCGTGCCGTTGCCATTCTGCCCATTCGCGCCGTAGCCCCAGCACATCACGCTGCCGCCACCGACGATGGCGCACGACGAGTGTGTCGATGCTGCAATGCGCACCGCACCGGACCTGAGACCAAGAACGTCGATGGGCGCGTTGCGCTGCGTCGTCGTACCATCGCCGAGGTTGCCCCATGCGTTGTGGCCCCAGCACTTTGCTCCGCCGTCGACCATCGTCACGCAGTAGTGGTACTGCGACCCGTCGATGTTCACCACGCCACTCGTCAGGGTCGGCAGTGTGACGGGCACGTTCGAGTCGACCGTGTTTCCGCGACCGAGCTCACCGTGACCGCCGTATCCCCAACATGTCACACCGCCGGTTGCAAGAACCGCACAGCTCGCATAGCCCGAAGCGGCGATGTCGACGGCGTTGCTGATTCCCTGCACGGTCACCGCAACCGGCGAATTGGTCCGCGTGTTGTTGCCGAGCTGTCCGTATCCGTTGTAGCCCCAGCACTTCACAGTGCC
>JBBANY010000107.1:0-4020 GCA_040401695.1 Ilumatobacteraceae bacterium | reverse complement strand
GGCTTCAACCCTGTCAAGATCAATGCCGTCGTCGAGCGTGGAGCCAACGACGACGAGATCGTCGATCTCGCCCGCTTCGGCCGCGACAACGGCCTCGAGGTTCGCTTCATCGAGTTCATGCCTCTCGACGCCGAGCAGGGCTGGAGCAACTCAAAGGTCGTCAGCCAAGACGAAATCGTCTCGCGCATCGCCGAGGTCTTCCCACTCGAACAGGTTCCCCAGCGCGGTGCGGCACCCGCCGACCGCTGGCGCTATCTCGACATGCCACAGGGAACAGCCGGCTCGATGGTTGGTGTCATTCCCACCGTCACCAAGCCCTTCTGTGGCGATTGCGACCGAGTACGTCTCACCGCCGAGGGCCAGTTCCGCACGTGTCTTTTCGCCACGCGCGAATTCGACATGCGTGCACTGCTGCGCAACGGCGCCAGCGACGACGACATCGCCGACGAAATTCGTGCCGCCGTCGGCACCAAGTGGGCCGGCCACCAAATCGGCCAGGTCACCTTCGTGCGCCCGTCGCGCACAATGAGCCAAATCGGCGGCTAGGCCGAAGCATCTTCCGGCACGGCACTTCTACCCTTGTAAATGCGACACCCTTGGGGTTCAATACATCCATGCCCGCCGGAGCCAGCGACAGTACTGAACTGACTGCCGTGCTCTGGGCTGCCCCCGAGGGCGGCTTCTGTGCGTTGAACCCCGAGACCGGAACTGCGTCTCAGGGGGAAACCCAGGCGGAAGCACTCGCCAACTTGGCCGAAGCGACCGAACTCTTCCTTGAAGAGTTCCCGTTGACTTCGAGTCAGAGGGCCGTCGTTACGACGTTCCGTGTTGCCGACGTTGCCTGAACTCCCTGTTGTCTCTGGAGCGAATGCGATTCGGGCGCTCGAGCAGTTGGGTTTCGTCGTCGTTCGTCAACGCGGAAGTCACGTCGTTCTTCGCAGCGCTCAGAATGGTTGTGTGATTCCTTTGCATCGCGAACTGAAGCGGGGAACCCTTGCGGGGATTCTTCGACAGGCGAACGTTGAAGTTGCCACATTTATCGAAGCTCTTGACTGATGTTGCCGCGCAACAAATTCGCGCTAGGCCGCGATGGCGGCGTAGCCGCCGAGAACGTCTGACACGTCGGCAAAGCCGGCTTCGCGCAGCAGGCTTGCGGCAATCGACGATCGGTAGCCGCCCGCGCAGTACACGACCGTGGGCTTCATCGGGTCGAGCTCCGATATGCGCATACGCAACTGTGCAATCGGAATGTTCCGAGCACCGTCGATCATGCCATCGTGCACTTCGCCCTCGTTGCGCACGTCGACCACTTGGACGTTCTCGATCTTGTGACGGCGCACCGCGAACTGCGCACGCGTCAGGCGCGACGCCTGCACAACATTGTCGAAGTCACTTGCCAGGTCGTCGACCGACACCCAGCCCAGCAACTTGTCGTAGCCGATCCGCGCGAGGCGCACCTTCGCCTCGAGTTCGGTGCCGGGTTCGGTGACGACGATGATTTCTTCGTCGGGGTTCACCACTGCGCCGGCAAATTCGGCATAGCGGCCCTGCAGGCCCACATTCACCGAACCGCGCAAGTGGCCCAGTGCGAAGTACTGCGGGTCGCGCGTGTCGAGAATGCGCGCACCGTGGCGTCCACGCCACATCGCTTCGCCGATCGTCAAACGCTTCGGCGGAGTGTGTTCATCCAACACGTCACGGTTCTGCGCGTTCAGCTTCGCGTCGAACACGAAGTACCCGGGTGCCGGCGGCTGGCCTTCGGACACGATCTCGACGAACTTGTTCGCGTCACGAATCTGCAGTGCGTAGTTGTCACGACGCTGGTCGCCGATGGTCGACATCGTTTCGGTCGACAGGTTTTTGCCGCATGCCGAACCCGCACCATGCGCGGGCAATACGCGCGTGGAGTCGGGGAGCGTCAGCAACTTGTCATGCAGTGAACGAAAGAGCATCGACCCCAGCTCGTCGGCCGTCTTGCCAACCGACACAAGTAGGTCGGGGCGGCCCACGTCACCGATGAACAACGTGTCACCCGTCAGCACCGCGTACGGCGCCGCATCGTCGGGATGTTCCCACACCACGATCGACATCGACTCGGGCGTGTGGCCCGGCGTCAGGCGCATCTCCAGTTCCACGCGGCCCAGCGGATAGCGCTCGCCGTCGGCGAAGAGACGTGCCGCGAATTCGGGCTTGGCTGCCGCGCCGTAACCGATCACTGCACCCGTGGCGGCGGCCAATTCCAAATGCCCCGACAAGAAGTCGGCATGGAAGTGCGTCTCCAACACCAACTCGATCGTTGCGCCGTGCGTGGTGGCCGAGTCGATGTACTGCTGCACGTCGCGCGTGGGGTCGACAACCACCGCACGCTTCGACGTCTTGTCGATGATCAGGTACGACGCTTGTGACAGGCAGTCCAAATAGAACTGTTGGCACAGCAACGTGTCGGAACGTTGTGCCTCGGCCCAGGCCAACATCCCGCCGCGCAGGTTCACCGCCTTGTAGCCGGCCTCGCGGTACAGCTCGGCGGCTTTGCCACTGCGGTTGCCGCTGCGGCACAGGAAGGCGATCGGTGTCGCCTTGTCGAACAGTCCAATACGGCCCTCGACTTCGCCCAGCGGAACGTTGATCGCGCCCTCGATGGTGCCCTCGGCGAACTCGTCGGGCTCGCGCACGTCGACCAGCAACGCCCCAGCCGCAACGACGGAGTGGACATTGGCAACGTCGGTGTCTGCGTTCAGATTCAGCATCGTGACTCCATCATTGCGACCGGTTCTTACTATACCCCAGGGGGTATCTGCCCTCATTGTCGGGGCACTGCGGACAGTACGCTCGAACACATGTCCGATCTGACTTTCAGCCACCTCGACCCGCTCGGCCGCGCCCGCATGGTCGACGTGACGCAGAAGGACCCCACCGCCCGCCGTGCCGTGGCCCGCGCCAAGGTCTTCATGAAACCCGAAACCACCGCCGCCATCGCCAACCGCGAGGTGAAGAAGGGCGACGTTCTGGCCGTTGCCCGCGTGGCCGGCATCCAGGCGGCCAAGCGCACCAGCGACATGATCCCGCTCTGCCACCCCCTCCTCATCGGGTCGGTGTACATCAACTTCGAAATCGGCGACGACCACGTGGCCATCGAGGTTCAGGTCGACACCATCGACCGCACCGGCGTCGAAATGGAAGCCCTCCACGCCTGCACCGTGGCCGCCCTCACCATCTACGACATGTGCAAGTCGGCCGACAAGGGCATGGTCATCGGCGAAGTCGCCCTGTGGGAAAAGAGCGGCGGCCGCGACGGCACCTACCGCCGCGAATCCATCTGACCCGCCCCAAAGGTCGCAGATAGTTCTCTCAAACTGAGAGATATAATCCAGTTTGTGGATAAAGCACCGGCCCCCTCGCTGCTGCCGATCTTTCGTTCCCAACAACAGGCCGAGCTGCTTGCTCTCATCCTTGGCAACCCATCCGTTGAGTACACGCTCGCCGAGCTGGTGGAACGAACGGGCGTGCCCTACGCATCGGTGCACCGCGAAATCGAACGCGCCGAGAACGCCGGCCTCACCATCGGGCGCAACGTCGGGCGCACACGACTCATCCGGGCCAACGAAGAAAGCCCCTACTTCAAAGGTCTCGCCGATGTTCTCGTCAAAGCGTTTGGTGCCCCATGGATTCTCGGCAACGCACTCAACGGAATTGCAGGAATCGATGCCGCATACATCTACGGCTCGTGGGCCGCGCGCGCCTCGGGCGAAACGGGCGATCGCCCCGTCGGCGACGTCGATCTGTTGATTCTCGGCAAACCCGACCGCGACCAGGTGTACGCCGCAGCAAGTGCCGCCGAAAGCCGTCTCGGCCACGCAATCCAAATCACCGTTCGCGCAACCGATTGGCTGACCACCGGCAGCGGAACTTTTTACGACACCGTCACCTCACGGCCCATGGTGCCCGTGCAATTGCCGGTTACTCGTACAAGCCGGGTGGATCGTTCGACAGAAGCTGATCAACCGCGGCGACAGCGTTCCG
>JBBANY010000106.1:0-4243 GCA_040401695.1 Ilumatobacteraceae bacterium | reverse complement strand
CCTCGTCGTCCTTGCGGATCGAGCGCGCCAGTTCGAGCAACATCCTGTAGCGTGTTGCGCGGTCGTCGTGAACGATGCAGCGGCCGCGCACCGACACTGTCTTACCGGGGCCGATCGAGGTGCCAACCGACGAGATCATCGCGGCTGCATAGCCAGTGCGCCGGATCGCAGGGATACGCGCGCGCGTGCCTGCGGCCGTCAGCCAGATGCTGCCCTTACGCCAGATGAAGCTCATCGCCACACCGAAGGGTTGGCCGGCTTTGTTCGTCCAGATGAAGGTGCACTCGACCTGCTCGTTCAGCAACCGTTCGCGCAAGTCCGCGTCAAGTCCACATTCGGCAAGGTTCTCTGCGTCTTCCACGCCGGCCACCGTAGCCGTCGGTCAGGGCTCGACGATGTTGAAGCCGGGTTCGAAGGCGTCGATGTTGCCGAAGATGGTGAGCAATGCTGACGGGTCGCCATCGAGTGTGATGTTGCCCGCTGTGATCTGGTCCATGAATGTGGTCTCCTGCAGCATCACGCGGATGAAGTCGATGCGTGTCGTGGTGACGGTGACGGTTGCTGCTGCATCGTGGCGGCCCGAGACTGCGTAGAGCGTTCGGTTCGACAGACCCAGAACCCAGCGTTCGTTCACGTCGGTGAAAACCCAATTGACGACGGCAGTTTGGCCACCGACGTCCTCCGACTTCAGGCGAACCGAGATCGTGTCGAAGATCTGTTCGACTGTCATCGCAACCAGGATCCCCCGACCGCGGGCGTTCGCACCCCCGAGTTTCACCGGGCCGTTGCGCAGTTCCTGCGCACCCTGCAGATATGCGTTGCGGAACGTCGACGATTCGGCCTGGTAGCCCAACTGTTCCAATGCGTCGGCTTGGAGTTCGCGTGCCGCGGTGTTGGCGGGGTCGGCGAAGACGAGGTGATTCACGAGTTCGGCCACCCATCGGTACTCGCCTGCGTCGAACCACGACCTTGCCTTGGCAAGCAGTGCGTCGGCGCCACCCGCAAGCTCGACGTATCTCCTGCCCGCATCTGACGGCGCAAGCTTGTTCAGGTTTGCCGGATTGCCGTCGTACCAACTGAGGTAGCGCTGGTAAACCGCCTTGCAGTTGTGCACGAGGTCGCCGTAGTAGCCGCGGGTGTGGCCCTCGGCAAGGAACTCGTCGGGCAGACGCAACTCCGCCGCGATCTCCGTCGGGACGTAGCCCTTGTTGGCAAGACGCATCGTCTGGTCGTGCATCCACTTGTAGAGATCGCGCTGCAACACCAGAAACTCACGCACATTGTCGGTTCCCCAGCGCGGCCAGTGGTGCGAGGCGAACATGAGCTTTGCTTCGTCGCCGAACAGCTCGATGACCTCGTTGATGTACTTCGACCATGCGAGCGAATTGCGTACCTGCGCACCACGAATCGGTACGAGGTTGTGCATCGTGTGCGTGCAGTTTTCCGCGGTGCACAACCATCCGAAGTCGGGAAAGAAGAAGTTCATCTCGGCCGGCGCTTCGGTCTCGGGCGTCATTTGGAACACGATGCGCACTCCGTCGACCACCATTTCTTGGCCGGTGTGCGTGATGTCGTGCGTCGGAGCGATGAGACCGGAGATGTCGTGGGGAACCGCTTTACCCAGACCCGCGTCGAGGTGAGCATCGGGTCCGGGTGGCAGCAGTGGACCGAATTGGTACGCCGATCGCCGCAGCATTGCCGGACCGGCGATGATGTTCTCCGAGACGGCTTCGTGGAGGAAACCCTCGGGCGCGATGACGATGCAACGACCCGCGTCGACGTCGGCCTGTGACGTGACGCCATTGACTCCGCCGAAGTGGTCGGCGTGTGAGTGCGTGTAGATCACCGCGACGACGGGTCGTTTGCCGAGGTGTTGGTCGGCGAGTTCGAGCGATGCCCGGGCGCACTGGCCCGATGTCAACGGATCGATGACGATCCAACCCGTTGCACCTTCGATGAAAGTGATGTTTGAGATGTCGTAGCCACGCACCTGCCAACACTTCGGCGCCACCTCGAACAATCCGTGTCGTCGGTTCAACTGCGCCTGGCGCCACAGGCTGGGGTTCACCGTGTCGGGTGCGGGTGCATCGTCGGCGATGAACGCGTACCGCGACATGTCCCACACGGTTCGTCCCGTTTCGGGATCGGTGATTCGACCGTCGGGAATCGCCGCGATGAACCCTCGGTCGACACGCGAGAAATCGTCGGCATCGAGATCGAACGACACGGCGATGTTCGCCGCCCGGGTGTGTTGAGTGGCGGGCTTTCTCATCCGCGGATCCCCCTCTGAATCGACTCGAAGATGCTCGCCATATTCTTCACCTGGGTCGGGTTCAGATGATTGAAGAGATTTTCCCGAACGTTCTCGACGTGGTCCGGAGCGGCCTTTTGCAGGCGGCGCAGGCCACTTGCGGTCAGAACCGCCATCATGCTGCGGCGGTCTTCTTCGCTGCGCTGGCGTGCAACGAGACCGCCTTTCACCAAACCATCGAGACGTCGCGTGAGTCCGCTGGGGGAGAGACGCAACGCATCGGCGAGGTCGCACATGCGCATCGACCGGCCGTCGGCTTCGGAGAGGTAGACCAGAACTTGGTAATCACCCAATGTGAGCCCGTGTTCGGCAAGCCCGGCCTCGAATGCGGCCGTCAAGTCTCCGACGCTCTCGATGAATGCGCGCCATGCGACGGCTTCTGTTTCGTTCAGCCAACGCGGATGTGACATACGATCAGCGTAGTTGCGGCACGCAGATCCTTGCGACCGCAAACTTTGGGTCATTCATGAACGGGGGAAACATGTCAGCAGATCTCGAGCGACGTATCGCGCGCCTGGAGGCAATCGAAGCGGTGCGCTATGCGTTTCATCGCTACTTCCACGCCATCGACAACAACAACATCGACCTCTTGATCAACGAGGTCTTCACCAAAGACGCGGTCCTCGTCATCTCGAACTATCCACCGGGCAGTGGACAAAATCTGCTGCTCGACACGGAAGAAAAAATCCGTGCGGTCTACGGACCAATCAAGGCCGACGGCCACCGCCACAACGCGGCGAACACTTCGGTCTGGGTGAATGACGACGTCACCGAAGCGAAAGTGACGAGCTTCTTCGTCACCACGATCGCGTGGGGAAATCAGGGTGGCATGTACGAGGGAACTTTCGTTCCGATGGGTGACGGCACGTGGAAGGCGAAGCGTTGGCTGGTTTCCAGCCAGTGGGGCTGGCGTCTCACCGACACCGATCTCAAGCTGCCGGCACCGTACCTGTACGAGCCACCGTCGGTCGGAACCGAAATGGGTGGTTACCAGCCGAAGTAAGCGCATGTGACATGTGAGGCACGGTGAGGCGCACTTGGTCTCGCTGCACGAACATGGACGCATGCAGTTGAGCAACAAGATCTTTCTCGTCACCGGTGCGACAGGTGGCCTGGGCCGCTGCATCGCGAACGAAATCGAGGCTCGTGGTGGTTTCGTGCTGCGGACCTCGGGTGGCGAATGCGACATCGCAGAAGCCGAGGATCGCGCTGTCATCACGCAGCTGGTTGTCGACCACGGCGGAATCGACGGAGTCGTCTTCGCGTCGGGAGTCGTCGGGTTCGGCGCGCATGGAACGCTCGCGGCCGGTGCCGTTCAGCGACTCGTGGATGTGAATGTTACCGGTCCGCTCGAACTCACGAACCAGTTGCTTCCCCACATTCACGACGGCGGATCGATCGTCTTCATCAGTGGGGCAGTCGTCGACTTCACAACTGCCGGCATGGCGGCCTACACCGCAGCAAAGGCCGGTCTGTCGGCTGCGTGTCCGGTGCTGCGCCGCGAACTGCGCGGTCGAAAGATCAACGTTCTCGACGCACGGCCGCCCCACACCGAAACCGGGCTTGCAACGCGCGCCATCTTCGGCGAGGCACCAAAGATGAAACAGGGCCTGGACCCTGAAGTCGTCGCGAAGAGAATCGTCGTTGCTATCGAGAACGACGAAAGCGAACTAGCGCCCGTCGTGTTCGGCGAGTAGCGCGTCGAGGTAATCGGCGCTGGTCAGTTCCAACTCGGAACACGAGTTGAGAACTTCGATGACCTTCGGATCGGGGTGCGAGCCGGCGATGCGTTCCCATGCGCCGGCACCCTGTCGTTCGGCATTTGCCTGAATGCGAAGCTGGTCCCACACATCGAGCGGCGCGAAGACGTCGTAGTAGGTCTTCAGCGCACCCGGGAGCGGAGCCTCGAGTTCCGCACGACGAGACTCATCC
>JBBANY010000105.1:1527-4425 GCA_040401695.1 Ilumatobacteraceae bacterium | reverse complement strand
AGCCGGTCATAGAGCCGCACCAGCGCGGGGCCTGGCGGCGCCTTCGACGCGCGGCGCCACCACAGCGCGCTGACGGCCTCGGAGAGCGCGATCACCGGGGCAGCGAGCAGTCGCACGACCATGGCGTAGAGCCCGACATCGTGCGCGCCGACCAGGTGATCATTTGCGAGGGCTACACCGACGTGATCGGCTTCCACCGTGCGGGGATCCCGCGCGCCGTCGCGACGTGCGGCACCGCCCTCACCGAAGAGCACGTACGGATCCTCAAGCGCTTTGCCAACAAGGTGGTGCTCGCATTCGACGCCGATGCGGCTGGCCAGGGCGCTGCCGAGCGCTTCTACGAATGGGAAGCGAAGTACGAGGTCAGCGTCAGCGTCGCGCTCTTCCCGAAGGGCAAGGACCCCGGCGAACTCGCACAGACGGATCCCGATGCGTTGCGTACCGCTGTCGAGGGCGCGCAATCTTTCCTCGGTTTCCGGCTGCAGCGGGTGCTCGACGCGAATCCTGCCCGCACCCCCGAGGAGCGCGCACGCACGGCCGAGCGCGCGATCGCGGTGATCAACGAACACCCCAACGTGAACGTGCGCAAGATCTATGCCGGCCAGGTGGCCACGCACACGGGGTTGCCCGTCGGTGACGTGGTGCCCCGCGTCGAGCGCCGCGAGCGCAACCCGCGCATCGAAGTCGCGGCTCCGCGCGACCCCGGCAGCAGGGAAAACGCCGAATTCGCCGCCATCGCAATTCTGTTGCAGAGCTGGGACTCGATCGCCCCTTGGTTGGTGGCGGAACTGTTTCCGACCGACGTCATGCGGCGTGCGTTCCTTGCCGTCGCCGAGTCCGGGGGATCGGTCGGTGTGGCGATCGACGCGGCAGACCCCGAGGCGCGTGAAGTGCTCGAGCGGGCCGTCGTCGTCGACATCGACACCAACGGACGCGCCGAGGCGTTCAATCTGATCTCGGCCGCGGTGCGCCGAGAACTCGGCTCACGACGCGGCGTCACCGACCCGAACGTGTTGCGCGCCGATCGTGACGCGAGGCTGCACCTCGAGCAACTCGAATCACCCGACGGTGATTCGGCAGCCGCATTCCTGCTCGGCTGGCTGCAGTCGAACAGCATCTCCGACGACATCGTCGCCTGACTCGAGCGGCAACACCCCACTGTCACGGGGGCCATCGCGTTCGTTCTAGTGTTGTGGACATGGGAGGGGGAGCATGGCTGTGACAGAGCGTGGTTCTGATGCCATGCGTCAGTACCTGAACGACATCGGCAAGCACGATCTGCTGACTGCCGAAGACGAACGCCGACTCGGAAAGTTGATCAAGGAAGGACAACTAGCCGAGGAAAAGTTGCGGACCGGCAACGTGAGCGTGTCGGAAAAGCAGGCCCTCAAGCGGGCGATGAAGGCAGGCGCCGAGGCGAAAGACCAGATGGTCGAGGCGAATCTGCGTCTCGTCGTGTCGATTGCGCGTCGCTACGACGGCAAGGACCTGCAGCTCCAGGATCTCATTCAGGAAGGCAACATCGGCCTGATGCGTGCGGCCGACAAGTACGACCACGAAAAGGGCTTCAAGTTCTCCACTTATGCCACGTGGTGGATTCGCCAGGCGATGACACGGGCGATGGCCGACCAGGGCCGCAACATCCGCATTCCGACCCACATGATGGAACTGGTGAATCGCGTCCAGCGAGCGGAGCGCGAACTGACCTCGGAACTGAAGGGCGACCCCAGCCCCGAGGACGTCGCCACGCGTTGTGGTCTCGAGGTCGACAGAGTCCTCGAGCTCATGCAGTACGCCATCCCGACGGTCAGCCTCGACACACCCCTCGGCGACGACGGCGATGGCGGTGCGTACGGCGACATCATCGCCGATGCCAACGCGGAGTCGCCGATCACGGTCGCCGAACGCAACGCGCTGATTGGCGCGGTGCAGTCGGAATTGCACCTGCTGCCCGAGCGTGACCGCGAGATTCTCATCATGCGATTCGGCCTCGAGGACGGGCGTCCCCGCACGCTCGACGAAGTTGCGAATGCGTTTGGCGTGACGCGCGAACGGATTCGGCAGATCGAACAAAAGACGCTTGCCCGCTTGCGCCATCCGCACAACTCGGCCCGGTTGCGGGGTTTTTTGGACGACTGATTTCCCGACCCCGCTGCTAACCTGCCCGATGCCCTTCGGGGGTAGCTCAGTTGGCAGAGCAACGGACTGTTAATCCGTCGGTCGTGGGTTCGAGCCCCACCCCCCGAGCAAGTCCCGTCGCCAGCGTCGGTTTGTTCACGATTCTCGGGCCAGTAGCTCAGTGGTTAGAGCAGGGGACTCATAATCCCTTGGTCGTAGGTTCGATCCCTACCTGGCCTACCAAACCCGTGCCGGGCGTGTCAGCCGATGCTTTGGGCGATTTCGTGGAACAGCGGAATGCCGATGGCCAAGTTGAACGGGAATGTCATGCCGAGCGCGGCACCGAGCGACAGGCCGACATCGGCGTCGGGCAGGCCAACACGCACCGCAGCCGGTGCAGCGATGTAACTGGCGCTCGCCGCCATCGCACCGAGAACCGCCGCGCCACCCACCGAGAGGCCCGCGAGGCTGCCGCCGAACACGCCGATGGTTCCGAACACGAGGGGCATGGCGATTGCAAACACGACGAGCCTGATTCCGACTTCCTTCAGGGTGCGCAAACGTTGTGCAGCGAGCGTGCCGAGGTCGAGAAGAAAGAGCACGAGCACTCCCGCGAAGAGGTCGCGGAACAGTGGCTCGACCTTCTCGATGCCGGATTGGTTCGCGAAACAGCCGATCAGCAGGCCACCAACGAGCAGCACGATGCTCTTGCCGGTGATGACCTCGTGTACCGCCGATCGCAGATTCCCCCCACCCAAGGTGCGACTTGCGATCACCATG
>JBBANY010000105.1:0-1517 GCA_040401695.1 Ilumatobacteraceae bacterium | reverse complement strand
CGCGGCCCGTGCGCATGTCTCCGCTGCTGAAAACGTGACCGCAGAGACCGATCCGTAGTGCGCCGCAAGCGACGCGGCATCGGCGACGCTCAGGCCGACGAAACTTCGTGCGACCCGGTAGGCGACAAATGGGACCGCGAGGCCGATGGCAAGCGTGACGACGGTTGGTGCGGCGATGTCGCCGAGTGCGACGTCGCGAAGTTCGATGCCACCTTTCAGGCCGATGGCGAACAGCAGGTACGTGGAGAGAAGTGATGTCACCGCCTCGGGGAACCGCAGGTCGCTGCGGAAGACGGTGGCAACGAGGCCGAGGGCAAACGCCAAGACCGCGGGCGAGCCGAGGTTCAGGCTGATGAGGTCGGAGACAGACATCGTCCCCGAATCTATGACTTCAGATACCTGTTATTCAATTCAGGTAACGAAATTCACAGGTTCTGAGAGCGTTGTTTTTCAACGGCGATCTTCAAGATCACCCGACCCTTTTCGATGGGAAAGGCATACGGGCTGCCGGTGTAGCGCACCGCGCATGCGTCGATGTGGTCGCGGGCTTCCTGGCCGGCAACTTCAGCGACGCAACGTCCGCGCACCTCGGCGTATGCATAGGCATTGTCGGCCTTCCACATGGCAACGGTGACGAGTGGATTGGCCTTGATCGAGTCGTACTTGATCCGGCCAAGGTCGGTGTTGATCAGAATGTGGTCGTCGTCGGCGTCGACCCACATGACGTGGCTGGCGATGCGGCCGCTCGGCAACATGAACGACAGGGTGCCGAAGTTGACGCCCTTGGCGAGGTCGCGGATGGCGGGATCGAGTTTTTGGAAGGTCATGTCGTGACGCTACTGCGCACGGTCGATCAACCGGTCTCGCAACTCGCGTTTCAGGATCTTTCCCGCTCCCGACAGCGGAAGCGGGTCGCTCTGCAGCGTCCACGACTTCGGGACCTTGTAGCCCGCGATCGTCTTGCGTGCGTGAGCGTCGAGGTCGGCTTCTGTTGCGGCACCCGGCGCGCACACCACGAATGCGTGCACCGCCTCACCCCAAATCTCGTGCGGTCGACCGACGACGGCAACCTGGGTGACTCCGGGAAACGTCGCGATTGCATTCTCGACCTCGAGTGAGTACACGTTCTCGCCGCCCGAGACGATCATGTCCTTCACGCGGTCCGCGAGGAACACGTATCCGTTCTCATCCATGCGCCCCGCGTCACCCGATCGATACCAGCCGTCGACCAACGCGTGCGCCGTCGCCTCCGGCTTGTTCCAATAGCCCAGCATGGCCGAGTCGCACCGAATCCACAGTTCGCCGACAGCGCCGACCGGAAGCGGCTCGGTCGTTTCGGGATCCCGAATCTCGACCTCCACGCCGATGCACGGCCGACCGACCGACTTCAGGATGTTGCCGCCGACCCTGTGGTCGTAGGGCGTGAGGGCGCACACGGTGGCCGCGAACTCGGTCATCCCGTATGCCTGGAAGTAGTTGAGGTCGGGGGAGAGCAACATGTAGCGCGCCAACAGGGC
>JBBANY010000104.1:0-4483 GCA_040401695.1 Ilumatobacteraceae bacterium | reverse complement strand
AACGCCGACAAGACGCGCAAAGACCTGCGCGACGACTATCTGTCGGTCGAACACCTTCTCTATGCGATGAACCAACGGGTGGGGATCGGCAGTGACGAACTTCTCGAGGCGATCCGTCGCGTTCGTGGATCACACCGTGTCACGTCGCCGAACCCCGAAGAGCAGTTCCAGGCACTCGAGAAGTACGGCCAGGATCTCACTGCGAGGGCGCGCGAGGGCAAGATCGACCCGGTGATCGGCCGCGACGACGAGATTCGGCGGGTCATTCAGGTGTTGTCGCGGCGCACGAAGAACAACCCGGTGCTGATCGGTGAACCGGGTGTCGGCAAGACGGCGATCGTCGAAGGCTTGGCCCGACGCATCGCCGACGGCGACGTTCCCGAGGGTTTGAAGAACAAGCGACTCGTTGCGCTCGACATCGGGTCGATGCTGGCTGGGGCGAAGTACCGAGGCGAGTTCGAAGAGCGTCTGAAGGCGGTGCTGAAGGAAGTCACCGATGCACAGGGTGATGTCATCACCTTCGTCGACGAAATGCACACGCTCGTCGGTGCCGGTGGCGCCGAAGGTGCGATGGATGCCGGCAACATGATCAAGCCGATGCTGGCCCGCGGTGAACTGCGCATGATCGGCGCGACGACACTCGACGAATACCGCAAGTACGTCGAAAAGGACCCGGCCCTCGAGCGACGCTTCCAACAGGTGTACGTCGGAGAGCCGACCGTGCAAGACACCATCGCAATTCTCCGCGGCTTGAAAGAGCGCTACGAGGTCCATCACGGTGTTCGCATCCAGGACAGCGCACTCGTCAGTGCAGCGGTGCTGTCAAACCGCTATCTCACGAACCGGTTTCTTCCCGACAAGGCGATCGACCTCGTCGACGAAGCGGCCAGCAAACTCCGCATCGAGATCGACTCGTTGCCGACCGAAATCGACATCGTCGAGCGCCGCATCCTGCAGCTCGAAATCGAAAAAGTGGCGTTGGAGAAGGAAACCGACGTGGCATCCCGCGAGCGCCTCGAGTCATTGAACGAAGAACTGACGTCGTTCCAGGCACAGACCGCGGTGATGAAGGAACACTGGGAAGCCGAACGCGCCGCGATTGCCGCCATCCGTACGTTGAAAGAGGAGCTCGAGGCGCTGCGCAGCGCGGTCGAGCGCGAAACCGACCTGGAAAAGGCGGCGGAGATTCGCTACGGCCGCATCCCCGAACTCGAGCGACGCATCTCGGGCGCGACGACGCACCTCGACGAACTGCAGTCGTCTCAGCGGATGCTGAAGGAAGAAGTCGATGCCGAGGACATCGCCGAGGTGGTGTCGAAGTGGACGGGCGTACCGGTCAGTCGCCTCATGGAGGGCGAGATGCAAAAGCTCGTGCACCTCGAGGACCTCTTGCACCAGCGCGTGATCGGCCAGGAAGGCGCGGTCACGGCGGTTGCCAACGCGGTGCGTCGCAGCCGTGCCGGTTTGTCCGACCCGAATCGACCGATTGGTTCGTTCATGTTCCTCGGCCCGACCGGTGTCGGCAAGACCGAACTCGCCAGGGCTCTTGCCGAGTTCCTCTTCGACGACGAGCGCGCAATGGTGCGCATCGACATGGCCGAATACATGGAGAAGTTCTCGGTGAGTCGCCTCATCGGCGCCCCTCCCGGCTACGTGGGTTACGACGAAGGTGGTCAATTGACCGAAGCCGTACGGCGACGGCCGTACAGCGTGGTGCTGCTCGACGAAATCGAAAAGGCCCACCCCGAGGTGTTCAACGTCTTGCTGCAAGTGCTCGATGACGGCCGACTGACCGACGGCCAGGGTCGCACGGTCGACTTCTCGAACGTGGTGCTCATCATGACGAGCAACCTTCCGGTCGACCCCGTCGAGTATTTCCGACCCGAGTTCGTGAACCGCATCGATGAAATTGTGCGCTTCCGCACTCTTGGTCGCGAGGATCTCGGCGCGATCGTCGACATCCAGTTGAAGCACCTTGTCGTGCGCATGGCCGACCGACGCATCACTCTCGACGTCTCGGCCGCAGCGAAGGACCTGCTCGCCGATCGCGGCTTCGACCCCGACTTCGGTGCGCGACCGCTGAAGCGCCTGATTCAACGAGAAATCGCCGATCGCGCCGCCGTGCTCATTCTCGAGGGCAAGGCGGGCGAGGATTCGACGATCCACGTCACCGCACGCGACGGTGAGCTGCTCGTTTCCGTCTGAGCGTCAGCCGCGCCCAGCCCAATGGTTCAACCCAGCGCGGCCTTGACTGCCGCCGCGATGCGCGAACCGTCGGCTCCGCTGCCTGCTCGCTCGCGTACGGCCTTCACCACCGCGCCCATCGCCTTGCCGCCTTCGGCACCCGCCGCCTTTGCTGTGGCGACTTCTTCGGCGATGATCGCATTCAGTTCGTCGTCGCTCATCGCTGCCGGCAGGTAGCGCTCGATGACGCCGAGCTCGGCCTTTTCCTTTGCTGCGGCCTCGGCCCGACCCGCATCCGCATAGATCTGGGCGGCCTCGGCGCGCTTTTTCGCCTCGCTCTGCAACACCGCGATCGTTTGGTTGTCGTCGAGAGTCACGGCCTGGTCGCCGGCAACCTCCGCGTTGGTGATGGCCGACAGCACCATTCGCAGAGTCGACGTCGTCATCTCATCGCGCGCCTTCATTGCGGTTGTCAGATCTGCCTTGATCGTTTCTTTCAGCGTCATGACTTGCCCTTCGTATCGAATCGGTTGGTGATGGCGTTGGCGTGCGCCGGAAAACCCTCGTGCGTCGCGAGCGTGATGATCGACGTCGACATGTCGCGCAGGGCCGCTTCGGTCGCATGTGCCACCGCGGTGCGCTTCAGGAACGCTTCGGCCGTGATACCCGACGACACGTGGGCAAAGCCACTGGTGGGAAGTGATGCGGGACAACCAATGAGGAAGTTTCCCGCGCTGAACGGCGTGTGTTGGCCGACGAGAATCTCGCCTGCGTTGACGAGCATGTCGACGACACGGTCGACGGACGAGTCGCCGACGGCAACCTGGAGGTGTTCGGGTGCGTAACGATTGGCGACAGCGGCGGCTTCCTCGAGAGAAGAGACGAGAACCGCGCCTCCGTTCGGACCGAGCGACGCGCGCGCGGCCGTTGCGCGAACGGCGGGAAGGGCCGCGAGTTGGCGTTCGAGTTCGGCGTCGACCCGATTGATCAGGGACGACGATGTGCTGACGAGAACGACCGATGAATCGGTGCCGTGCTCGGCTTCGATCAAGAGGTCAGCGGCGAGCCGCACGGGATCGGCTGAGTCGTCGGCGATGACGAGGCTTTCGGTCGGCCCGAGCAGCATCATCGTGGCGACACCGTGGCGCTGCATCTCGACCTGTGCGCAAGTGACCGCGGGACTGCCGGGCCCGACGATCTTGCGCACGGGGGTGATGGATTGCGTGCCAAAGCCGAGTGCGGCGATACCCGCGGGTCCGTTGGCGCGATAGACGCGTGAGATGCCGAGCATGCGGCACACGACGAGTATCGCGGGGTCCACTTCGCCGTTCGTACCGGGTTGGGGTGGTACGAGAAGTGCGATGTCGGGAACGCCCGCAACGACGGCGGGAACGCCGAGTTGGTAGGCAACCGACGGATACGAGGCCTTGCCACTGGGAACGAAGAGGCCCGCTGACGAGATCGGCGTGATGCGCTCGCCGGCACTGAGCCCCGGCTGTATCTCGGTGCTCCAGTTCGACGCGCGCTCGACGAGCTTTTCGTTGAAGGTGCGCAGGTTGGTGATCGCGTGTGAAAGCGCGGCCTCGAGGTCGGGCGAGACCTTGGCGTCGGCGATGGCCGCGGGGGTGATCGCGAGTTGGTCGGCGAGCAGGTTGACTCCGTCGAACTTCGCGAGTGCCCGGCACACCGCGTCGTCGCCGTTCACGCGGACGTCTTCGACCAGTTCGGCAATGGATGCGCGCAGGGCGGGGTCGAAGATGTCGGCAAGGCCCCGGGCGCAGAGGCGTGCGCGATCGGCCTCGGACATCGATGCCCATGTCATGGTGCGCAGCACGGTCACAAAGTGGAAACCTAGCGGTGCGGGAGAGCCGGACCGCTAGGCTTTCTTCACGTTCCCCACATGCACGCGGTCAGGAGCGTTGAATGCCCGTCACGGTTGTCGTAGGTACCCAGTGGGGTGACGAGGGCAAGGCAAAGGTCATCGACCTTCTCTCTCGCGACCACTCGCACGTCGTTCGCTACCAAGGCGGGCACAACGCCGGCCATACCGTCGTCGTCGGCGACGAGAAATACGCGCTGCAGCTCGTGCCGAGCGGGGTTCTCTACGGACACGTCACGCCGGTGGTCGGCAACGGTGTCGTCGTCGACCTGCCGACGTTGTTCCGGGAAGTCGAGACCCTCGAGTCGCGCGGAGTGTCCTGTGCGCGACTTCGCGTGTCGAGTCGTGCGCACCTCATCTTTCCGTGGCACCAGGCCCACGACGCGTTGGCCGAGGGCAAGCGCGGTGCCGACAAGATCG
>JBBANY010000103.1:0-5205 GCA_040401695.1 Ilumatobacteraceae bacterium | reverse complement strand
CCTCGACCTCACCCGCGCCACGCTCACCAATCTCTCGCCCGTCTGGGGTCTCTCACTGTGCTCCGGGCTCTCTGAATTGCTGCGCGAACCGGGTGAACCCGTCGGCGCTTTCACCGACGAGAACGGCGTCGAACACCGCGTCGAACGCGTGAGCGACCCCGAACGCATCGCAGCCATCTCCCGTGCGGTTGGCTCACAGCCCGTCGTCATCGCCGACGGCCATCACCGCTATGCGATCTCACGCACCTACCGCGACGAAACCCGCGCGGCTGGCGCAGCCGTCGCGCCCGCAGCCGAGACAACCCTCACCTACGTTGCAGAGTTGGTGGCCGAGCAGTTGAGCATCGCTGCCATTCACCGTCTCGTGACGAATGCCGATGCAGAACGCATGGCCGCCATCCTGGGAAGCTGTTACGACCACGTCGCCGACGTTCAGGTTTCGGCCGCGACCCTGACGCAGATGGAAACCGACGGCTGCATCTGTCTCGTGCGACCCGACGGTTCTGGCACACTCTGGCGCGAACGACCGGCAGATCTCGGTTCCGTGCGCGCTCTCGATTCCGCACGCCTCGAACACACCATCACGACTGCAGGCTCGTCCCTCGACGATGCCGGCATCACCTACCAACACGGTGTCAGCGAAGTTCTCGAGGCGTTGCGCGCCGGCCAGGCCAAGTGCGCGGTCCTCATTCGCCCCGTGTCACTTGCCGAAATTCGACGTACGGCCGACGAAGGACTGTTGATGCCTCCGAAGTCGACGTTCTTCACGCCGAAACTGCGCACCGGTCTCGTGGTGCGCCCGCTCGCTGGCTGAAATCAGGTGATCGACGCGCGGTAGATGCCCTCGATGGTGTCATCGAGCATCTTGTTGAAGTCGGCCTCGCTCTGCTTGGCCGACAACCCCTCGGTCAATGCGCGCGAGAAACTGGCGATCACGCCGTTGTTGCGCGACAACTTCGCGTTCGACTCTTCGCGCGAGTAGCCACCCGACAGTGCCACCACCCGCACAACCCGCGGATGTGCCACGAGTTCGGCATAGAAGTTGTCGGCGCCGGGAAGCGTCAACTTCAACATGACCTCTTGGCCTTCGGCCAACTTGTTCAACTCGGCGAGAATCTCGGCCTTCAAGAGCGCCTCGGCCTGGGCCTTTGTCGGACTGTTGATGTCGACTTCGGGCTCGATGATCGGAACGAGACCGGCGCGCAGAATCTGGCGCCCGACTTCGAACTGCTGAGCGACCACGGCCTTCACGCCCGCCGGGTTCGCCTCTTTGATGACCGAGCGCATCTTGGTGCCGAAGATCCCCTTGGCGACACCCCGTGCCAGCAAGGCATCGAGGTCGGGCATCGGCTTCATCATCTGAACGCCGTTGGCCTCGTCGGCAAGACCCTTGTCGACCTTCAGGAACGGAATGACCTGCTTCTTCGACCACAGGAACTCGGCCACACCGAGGCCATCGATCTCGCGGTCCATCGTCCCCTCGAAGAGAATCGCACCGAGAACCCGGCGGCCGTCAAAGGCGGGGCTCTTGATCATGCGGGTACGCATCGCGTGGATGAGATCGAACATCTGCGCATCGCCCGAGTACTCGGACTCCTCGATGCCGTAGAGACGAAGTGCCTTCGGGGTGCTGCCGCCACTCTGGTCGAGGGCCGCAATGAACCCTTTTCCTTCGCGCATGCGGGCCAACTGTTCTTTGTTGATGGAGGGGCTCACGTCTCGTCGACCTTTCTCTTTTGCGACTCAAACCTTAGCCACGCGAGATTTCGGCCGACGAGACAACACCAACCCGGGGCCGCTCAGCCCTTGCTGATGGCGTCGGCCGCCCCTTCGAGCACCTTACGGACGGCAACCTTGCGTCGGCTGGCCACGACCGATTCAGCCAGTATTTCGGTACGGCTTTGCACCTGACCCGACGACTGAAAGAAACGGCGGCGGACCTTGCCCACGACGACGACTTGATCGCCTTCTGCGACGAGCGAACGGACCGTGGTGACCCAGTTCACGGGCACCGTGAGGCGACCTTCATCGCTTTCGGTGACGACATCGAACGCCGTCGCGAATTCACCCGACTCGAGACGCCGCTCGCTGGGCTTTGACAACACCTGACCGGCCACTACTGCAACATTCATGGGAACCCCCTCGCGGGAAGATGGGCGTCCGCACGGCACAACCTGCGGAGAGAGGGTCGCCACGACCGATGCGAAAACGCTACGCGAAGGGTGTGCGCTAACGCGGCGCGCCGAGCTGCGCCAGACGATCCTCCACGTCGGCAAATGCCCGGTCGTATTTCGCAACGCGATCGAACATTCGCCGTGCATCGGCCACGTTGCCGACGCGGTCGTTCAAGTCGGCAACTACATACCACTCACGCAGGTGGTACTCCTGCACGCGCTTGGGAACCGCAAGAACGGACTTGAAGAGCTCGATCGCCTCGGCCATCTTCCCCTGGTCGGCCAAAGCGCCCGCGACAACGATGCGCCCCTCGGCAAGGACAGCGGGGTGCGGGGAAAGACCCTTCAATTCCTGCCACAGGTCATTGACCTTTGCCCAGCGACGCACCGCTCGGTACGCATCGGCCAGAACCGGCAACACCGACGTGCGCGAAACGTCGAGCACGCGCACGGTCTCGAGTTCGTTGATCACAGTGCGCCACTTCGACTGTCTGTAGGCACACAAACCGGCGAGTTCATGAACGAGAGCCATACCCGGCAACTGGCGGCTGAGTGCGACCAACAACTTCGAGGCTTCGGCGTACCGCTCACGTTCGAATGCATCGATCGCTTTCTGTAGGCGCTCTGATGTCGACTTCGACTGTCGCGCACCCACACCGCGTTCAACTTCGCGCGCAACGGTCCCGGGCAACGGACGATCGGCCCGCGGAATGCCCTGAATGCGTGCGGGGGCCGGCTCGCCTCCACCGCCACGTTTGACGGCACGACGCGCGGTACCACGAACGGCACCTTCATCGACCCACTCCACGCGTTCACGCTTGGGTGGCGAAGTCGGCTCTCCGTGACCCGCCGTGCGACGTCCACCGGTGCGCGCACGAACCTCGCGCGCCTTCTTTTCCGCCGCCGTCAGCGGCCGCTCGACAAGCTCTTCGCGAACCTCACGACCACGATCTTCGCGGCGCGGGCCTGTTCCCTCGCGGCGCGGGCCGGTTCCCTCGCGGCGCGGACCGCCAGTACGCGAACCACCAGTACGCGGACCTGAAGGACGACCCGAACGCTCGCCGTATGGTTTGCGCTCACTGCGTTCACCATAAGGTTTGCGTTCGCTACGTTCGCGGGGCCCACGCGAGGCATCACCCTCGCGACGCGGACCAGTTCCCTCACGACGTGGGCCAGTTCCCTCACGACGCGGACCAGTTCCCTCGCGACGCGGACCACCGGCACGCGGTCCGGAAGGACGATCGCCGTATTTGGTGAAACTTGTGCGGCGTTCGCCGTCTCGAGATGAACCTTGACGCGCGCCTCCGGTACGTGGAGGTCCTCCACGAGAAGGTCCGCCGGAACGAGAAGGACCACCCGCACGAGAAGAGCTGCCGCCTCGAGAGCCGGCGCCTCCACGCGGCGCGCCACCCGAACGCGGCGCACCACCCGCACGAGGCGCACCGGCGCCCCGCGACGTGTTTGGTCTGCGTGGGCGGTCGTCTGGCATAGGCGGACACTCTAAGGCGCAAAGGCGCGAAAGGTTACGATGCCCGAATGAGCGACGAGAACACACCACAACAAGCGCAGGTGCGGATGGAGATACCTGACGACATGAAGGCCGGTGTGTACGCCAACGTTGCCGCCATTTGGCACGGCCCCTACGAGTTCACTCTCGACTTCGGCGTTGCGGGCATGCCCGAACACGACGAAAACGGCGAACTGGTGGTTCCGACGCCCGTCGTTGCGCGTGTCAAAGTTCCCACTTCGGTGATCTTCGAGATCGCGCGTGCGATCGCCGAGAATGTCGACCGCTACGAAGCGTCTTACGGACCAATTCCGCAGGCACCGCAACAGCGCTGAATCAGGCAGTCCTCACGAACTCGATCACCGAGTCGGCGATCATCTGCACGGCGATCGCAGCGAGCAGCATGCCGGCGACACGCGCGAGAAGAATGACGCCCATCGGCCGCACGACTTTCTGCAGTATTCCGGCAAACCGCAGAGCAAGCAGCGTGCCCACCAAGGCCACCCCGAGCCCGAAAACGACGCTGAACCACTCGCCTGCCCCCTCGGCTTCACTGAAGAAGACGATCGTCGCGACGATGGTCCCGGGCCCGGCGAGCAGAGGCGTTCCCAGCGGCACCATTGCCACGGACGTGCGTTGTTCGACTGTCGCTTCGCCGTATTGACCTTCACCACCTTGTCCGTAGAGCAATTGCAGCGCGACAAGCAGCAGCAACAGACCACCCGCACCGCGAAGGGCGGGGACGGATACGTTCAGGTAGTCGAGGACCGTGCGTCCACCGACCGCGAAAAGGGCGATGATGAAAAACGCCGTTCCCACGGCGATGTAGGCGGCCCGGTGCCGCTCTTTGTCCTTCAATTGCCTCGTGACGGCAAGGAAAATCGGCATGTTTCCCGGAGGATCCAGCACGACAAGCATCGTCACAGCGACTTCGCCGAACAGGCGTCCGTTCATGTCGTGGACGCTACTCAAGGCCGTGATAGAGATTGCCGATGGTCGATCTCACACTTGCCACGAACGACAACGAACGACTCTGCCTGCGACTGCTCGCATCGATGGAGGACGGCACGTTTCGAACGGCTGTCAACGACTTGTGCACCCCTGATTTCACGTTCGAGAACTCCGGCTTGCCGACGATTCACGGCCTCGACCATCTCGCTCGCTTCAACGCCGACGGAGGGTTCGCCAAACACATTCCGATCATTCGCGAGACGCGCCGCTTCACCGCGGATGTATTGCACATTGCGAGCAGCGGCAACGTGGTCTTCACCGAGCGATACGATCACTTCTGGGACGTCGACGGTCGTGACCTCATGACGCCAAAAATCTGCGGGATCATGGAGATGCGCGACGGTCGCGTCGTGGCCATGCGCGAGTACTACGACACCGCTTGCTATTCGCAAACACCGACCGGCCCGAATCCGGAATTCGCCCAACGCTGAGACGTCGCCCGAGAATGCGAAAAGCCCCCCGCTCTCGCGAGGGGCTTTTCTGTCGATTAATTCGGCGGCGTCCTACTCTCCC
>JBBANY010000102.1:0-5259 GCA_040401695.1 Ilumatobacteraceae bacterium | reverse complement strand
GGGCGATAACCCTTTTCCGTCACCTTGTTGAAGAACTCAACGGAGGCGAGGCCGACGACTGCGATGACGAAAAGCATCACCGCGGCCGGCCGCCACATGAGTGCTGCGATGAACGCGGCCGCGAGGATGAGCCCCGCTGTCACCGCCTGGGGCAGGTCGCGGCCGTAGTTCGGGCCTCGCCGCTCGCGCGACGGCGCCGGACGCGCACCACGTGTCACCGGCGGACGGCTCGTCGGACCGGTGCCCGAACCCGATCTGGGCTGGCCACCCTGGCCCGGGCGTGGTTCGGGTCGACGCAGGCGCTCGTCGGTCGGGTCACTGCCGATCACGAGGCGCGCCTCACGTCGCGGCGTCGGCGTCGGCGCAGAGGCCTCGTCGTCGAAGTAGCGCACCTCGCGAGTGGGCTCGTCGCGGTACGAGCCCGACGACACGTCGACCGGCTCATCGAAAAGGCCGAGACGCGGTTCGGTGGCGGGCGGTGGCGCTGTCGGCTGGACGGCGGGCTTGGAGAAGGTCGACCACACGTCGTCGTCAGCCGCGCTCGGCTGGGGCGTGCGCGGCAATTCGGCCGTCGGTGGCTCGGTCCAATGCGGAAGCGGACCGGTGTCGTCGCCGAACGAGATGGTCGGCGCCTTGTCATCGTCGGCGAATTCGACCGTCCCGAAGTCGTCACCGAAATCGGTGCCGTACCCGCCCGTGTCATCGCGTCGTTTGTCGTCGCTCATGTTCCAACCTTTCGATGTTGTTGGTCAGACTTCGAGAAGTTCCTGCTCCTTGCGGGCAAAGGCTTTGTCGATCATCTCCACGTGTTCGTGGGTCACCTTCTCGAGTTCTTTTTCGGCACGCTCGAGTTCGTCCTTCGAGATGTCGCCGTCTTTCTCGGCCGTCTCGAGCGTCTTTCGCGCATCGCGGCGAATGTTGCGCACGGCGATGCGGCCATCTTCGGCCATGCCCTTCACGACCTTCACGTATTCCTTGCGGCGCTCTTCGGTGAGCGCGGGAAACGCGAGACGAATGACGACACCATCGTTCGACGGGTTCAGACCGAGGTCGGAGGCCTGGATCGCCTTTTCGATCGCACCCATCGAACCCTTGTCATGGGGCTTGACGACCAGCATGCGGGCTTCGGGTACCTGGAAACCGGCGAGCTGCTGGAGCGGAACGGACGAGCCGTAGTACTCGACCATGATCTTTTCGACGATCGAGGGGGTCGCCCGGCCCGTACGCACACCGAGGAACTGTCCCTGGACGTGCTCGACGGCTTTTTCCATCTTCTCGATGGCGTCGAGGATGGTTTCTTCGGTCACCCGACCAGCGTACCGACTGCCTCACCCCGGAGGATGGACTTCACGTTTCCCTGCTTCAGCAACTCGAAAACGACGATCGGCAACTTGTTGTCCATGCAGAACGTGATCGCCGTCGAGTCCATGACCTTCAGGCCCTTGGTGATGACATCGAGATGGCTGATGCGTTCGTAACGGGTTGCCGTCGGGTCTTTCTTCGGGTCGGCGGTGTACACACCGTCGACGCCCGAGTGCGTGCCCTTCAAGATGGCCTGTGCCGAGATCTCGGCGGCGCGCAGTGCCGCGGCGGTGTCGGTGGTGAAGAACGGGTTGCCGGTGCCGCCGGCGAGAATGACGATGCGACCCTTTTCGAGGTGACGCTCGGCGCGGCGACGGATGTAGGGCTCGGCGACTTTCGGCATCTCGACCGCCGTCATGACACGCGAGTGCTGGCCGACGCGTTCGAGGGCGTCTTGCAACGCGAGGCCGTTCATGACCGTTGCGATCATTCCCATGTAGTCGGCCTGCGCCTGGTCCATGCCCTGGCCCGCGCCCTTCAGACCGCGCCAGAAGTTGCCGCCACCGACGACGATTGCGATGTCGACGCCGAACTCTTCGACGGCTTCGTGCAGTTCGGTTGCGATTTGGTGCAAGACGTTCGAGTCGAGACCAAAGCCGTTCGGTTCGGCAAGTGCCTCGCCCGACAACTTGAGAACGACGCGATTCCAGCGGGGCTGCGTGCGTGGTGCGCCCTTTGCCGGGGTTGCGTCGTTCGTCATGTGTTCGTCAGCCGATCTCCACTTGTGCGTACTTCACAATCTTGGCAGACCCGATGAACTGGGTGACCGACTGCTTGTCGTCCTTGGCGTAGGGCTGTTCGAGGAGGCAGACGTCCTTGTAGAAGCCGCCGATACGGCCCTCGACGATCTTCGGGATCGCCGCCTCGGGCTTGCCCTCGTTGCGGGTGATGACTTCGAGGGTGGCGCGCTCTTTGTCGAGAACGTCGGCGGGAACGTCTTCGCGGGCGAGGTAGCGGGGACGAGCAAAGCCGATGTGGACCGCGACGTCGTGGGCCAGTTCGACCGATGCACCCGACATTTCGACGAGGACACCGTTGACACCACGACCACCCTGAATGTGCAGGTACGAGTCGATGACGTTGCCGGCTGCGGCTTCGATGCGGGCGACTTCGCCCAACTCGATCTTTTCCTTCAATGTGATCTTCAGGTCGTCGAGCTGCGCGGCGCGCTCTGCGACGGCCTCGACTCCCTTGTCGGCGATGAGGTTGGCGAGAGTCTCGGCCTCGGCCTTGAACGCGTCGGATCCGGCGACGAAGTCGGTTTCACACTTCAGCTTGGCGATTGCACCGACGTTGCCCTTCACGACGAGCGCGACGACACCCTGGGTGTTCTCGCGGTCGTCGCGCTTTGCGCTGGCAGCCAGGCCCTTTTCGCGCAACCACTGCTTGGCATCTTCGATGCTTCCGTTGTTGGCCTCGAGCGCCTTCTTGCAATCCATCATTCCTGCGCCGGTGGATTCGCGCAGGGTCTTCACGTCTTGTGCGGTGAACGACATTTCTTAGATCAGGCTCCTGTTGCTGCCGCGGTGGGGGGTGCGGGAATGGGCTTGGGTGCTTCGGTGGGTACGGTCGCGGCGGCTTTCTTCGACGCCATGAGACGTCCTTCGAGCACCGCCTCGGCGATGACGTGGGTCATGAGGTCGTTGGCGCGGATTGCATCGTCGTTGCCCGGAATCGGGAACTGGATGACGTCGGGGTCGACGTTGGTGTCGACGACCGCAACGACGGGGATACCGAGCTTGTTCGCCTCGGTGACGGCGATGTGTTCCTTCATCGTGTCGAGCACGAACACCGCGTCGGGGCGACGCGTCATCGCGCTGATACCCGAGAGGTTCTTCTGCAGCTTGGCGAGTTCGCGGCCGAGGAGGAGTGCTTCCTTCTTCGGCATTGCCTCGAATTCGCCCGAAGCAATCATGCGCTCGTATTCCTGCATCTTGCCGACGCGCTTCGAGATGGTTTCGTAGTTGGTGAGCATGCCGCCCAGCCAACGCTCGTTCACGTATGGCATCCCGCAGCGGTTGGCGTGGTCACGGATCGGGTCCTGTGCCTGCTTCTTCGTGCCGACGAAGAGAACCGAGCCGCCATTGGCGACGAGGTCGCGCACGAACGTGTACGCGTTTTCGATGCGGTCCATCGTCTGTTCGAGATCGATGATGTAGATGCCGTTGCGCTCTCCGAAGATGAATCGACGCATCTTGGGGTTCCAACGGCGGGTCTGGTGTCCGAAGTGACATCCAGCCTCGAGCATTTGTCGCATGGTGACGACGGCCATGGTGTTCTCCTCTCCTGTGGTTAGGGGCCCGGCCCCCGCGCCGAAGCGACCACAGGTGGGAGAACCGAGCAATGACGTTGTTGGGATGGTCGAGTCGGATGACCCGACCGACGGGCAAGGCTAACGGGGGCGGGCTCCGGAGCCACCAACCGCGCGCGTTTTCGGTGCAGCCCGAAGAGCGGCGCCGGGTCGACATAGCGGCCGTCACGGCGTGGGCCGACCCGAAAACCCGCGTACACCACGTCCATCGCCGTACCCATTGCGCGACCCGCCTCGACGCGGTCGCCATTGGTGACGGTGACCCCCACCAATCCCCCGACGACCGACTTCAGCGAGGGCACACCCTCGACGGCGACCACCAGATAGGTCAGACCACCCACAGGGCCGACGAATTCGACCGTTCCGGAGACCGGAGCAACGACCGCGTCACGGCGAACGGTTGCGATCTCGAGACCACGATTTCCCTCGCAGCGTGCACACGGAGGTGGACGAAACCAGTCGGTCACGCGACCATCGACCGGGAAAACCGCCGGCGCCGCCAGACACACCACGGAGGCGATCGTCGCGATCATGCGCGCGGCTCGCTAGAAGTCTGCGGCCGCCAATCGCGAGCGGAGCTGCAGGACCGCCTTCGAGTGGATCTGCGAGACACGACTCTCGGTGACGCCGAGCACCTCGCCAATCTCGGAGAGCGTGAGGTTCTCCTCGTAATAGAGAACGAGCACCGTGCGCTCGCGTTCGGGCAGGTTCTTGATCTCGGCGCGCATGTGGTCGCGCAACGTGCGCTCCTCGAGCGCGGCGTCGGCTCCGTCCGCACGCGGCGCAGAATCGGCGACGATGTGGTCGAGGGGGCCGACGTTGCCCGCCGCGATGTCGGAGAGCCATTTCTGCAGCTCCTCGACGGCCACGCCGAGCTGTGTCGCGATTTCGTCTTCGGTGGGTGCACGACCGAGTGTGTGCTCGAGGTCGGAGATCGCATCCTGCACCGAACGCGCCCGTGCACGAACCGACCGCGGCACCCAGTCGAGCGCTCGCAGACTGTCGAGAATCGCGCCGCGAATACGTGGCACGGCGTACGTCTCGAACTTCACGCCGTGGTCGGGGTCGAACTTGTCGATCGCGTCCATCAATCCGAACACACCCGCGCTCACCAGGTCGGCCGTGTCGACCGACTTCGGCAGACCCGCACCGAGACGGCCGGCGACGAACTTCACGAGACCCGAATAGTTGACGACCAGCCACTCGCGCGCACGTGGCTCGCGGTCAGCCGCCCAGTGCGACCATGCAGAGTTCAGCGTGTAGCGACGCGGACGACCCTCCATGGTCGGATTGTCGAGCGGCGGGGCACACATGAACGGCTCCGTTCAGGCCCGCGGATGCGAGGCGAGGTAAGCCGACTGCAGCCGCTCGCGACTGACGTGCGTGTAGCGCTGCGTCGTTGCGACACTCGCGTGGCCGAGGAGTTCCTGCACCGCGCGAAGGTCGGCGCCGTTGTCAAGAAGGTGCGTGGCGAACGTGTGGCGAAGGGCGTGCGGGTGCGTGGGGTCGATGGCACGACGGTCGAGGATGCGACGCACGTCGCGCGGCGTCAATTTGTTGCCACGTCCGTTCACGAACAACGGGGC
>JBBANY010000101.1:0-5842 GCA_040401695.1 Ilumatobacteraceae bacterium | reverse complement strand
CGGCCTTGTCGCAGATTCGCTGGACGGTCACCTCGGCAGGCGGGAACTGAATCAAAAGGTGACTGGTGGCAGTCATCATGCGCAACGAGGCTTCGGCCTGGGTGAGGCGGTGTTTCGCGGGCGCGGGGCGACGCGGAGTCGTTTTTTTGGAGGCTGGTCGCACTATTTCAGCGTAATGGGCGGTCGAGATGAGACTTATGCGATAAAAGTGTATGCAATACACATGTTGTGTATGGGCTACACATCATGACTTTCATTCAGAAATCCAAAGCTTCGTCGCGCCGACCTGTTCGACTGTTCGTTCTTGTCGGCGTGGTCGCCAGTGTCGGCGTAGTCGGTGGTGGCGGTCTCGTCGCGCGTGCGGCAGGGTCGTCGTCAACGATCACGGCGTGTGTGCACAAGAAGACGAAGGTGGCGCGGATTGCGGCGAAATGCAAGAAGACCGAGAAGAAAATCACGTTGAGTGTCGTTGGTGCGAAAGGCGATACGGGTGCGGCTGGAGCTGACGGTGCTGCGGGTGGGACGAGGATCACCGAGTTGTCGGTGTGTGATGGTTCCGACGCGGGCACGGTCGCGGACGAATTGTGTAAAATCGGGATGACAGGCCCCGGGGGCGGGCCAGTGTTTTTCATCGATGGCCAGGATCAGTTCGCGTCATTTTGCGCGTCGGGTGACTGCAACTACTTGGAGGCCTCACCTGCCGATGTGGACGAAGCTGGCGGCGACTTCACGTCGACGTGGTGCTCGGATACTACGACGGACCTCGGTTTGACGGGGTGGGACAAGTCGGCGATCGGCGCGGGACGGACGAACACTGCCACGGCTGACACAACGTGTACGAGCGGGGCGGTTCAGGCGGCGGTGGACTACACGGCACCGGCGTTCAACGGCGTTGCAAAAGATGATTGGTGGTTGCCGTCGATTGGTGAGTTGATGGCGATGTACACAAATCTGCGTCCCGTTGGTGTTGGCGGTTTTACCGTTAGCAGTACTATCAATGTTTACTTTTGGAGTTCTTCGGAGGACACTGCGAGCCGGTCGTGGCTCCAGAACTTCAACTATGGCGACCAGACCGTCGGCGTCAAGACGGCGGGGTACCGCGTCCGTCCGGTGCGGGGCTTCTAGTTCGGTGCACTTGGGGTGTTCATGGGTCGCTTGCATGACCCATGAACACCCCAAATGATTTCTCGCTGTCGCTATCATCGCCTGCAGTAGTACTGTGGTGTAGGTGGGTCCGAGACTGGTGCGAATTCTGAAACTCCAGAATTGACGGGGTAACGGAAATGGTTGATTCCTCGACAAGGTTCGCGGGAGGGAATCATGAATTTTGATGTAGGCAAAGTTCTTCCGGAAGATCCCGGGCTTTACGAAGGCCCGCAAATCATCCGTGTTGCTCTGTTTCTGATTCTGGTGATCATGGTGGCGCGTAGCTGCATCCACCTGTTTTCATCCGACGGCGGAGCCGAAAGAATCGCCGGAGTCGATACATCTGTCGAAGGTGGAAACAACATCATCGCGATGTTTCATCAGTGGGGAGCCATACAGCTCTTGCTGGCGGCGGTACTGGTTGTTCTGTTTTTTCGCTATCCAGGATTCACACCGCTCATCTTGCTGACTGTCGCCTTGGATCCAGTCTCGCGTTTTGTCGCTAGTCGAAAAATGAAGGTGACCTCGACAAGAACCCCTCCGGGAGCAGCCTTCAACGGCATTGCTTTCGTGGTTCTCACCCTTCTTTTCGTTGCCTCAATGATGGGGTGACAATTCCAAGTTGCGGGTGTGGGTGATCAGCCGCCGCCCATGCCGTTGTTGTGGGCAGGTCGGCTAACCGCCGCCCATGCCTTTGCGCCATTCCATCGGGTCGCGGCCGAGTTTGGCATAGCGGTCGGTGATCCAGATCGGAAGGCCGATGTCGCCGCCATCGGCGACGATCTGAGCCTGTTCGCCGTTTTCGTCCCAGATGTGGCAGGTGTTCAGGTTGAAGCGCATGCGGGCGAGGCGTTCCTCGCGTGTGGTGGGTTCGGGTTCGGCCTGGGCGGTTCCCTTCGCCACGTTCATCGCGCGCATCGACCACACGCTTTGGATCGCGACGGGTGCCATCGCCTGGAGGAGTGCGGTGGTGTGGGTGCAACCGCGCGGGCCGCCGAAGAGTTCGCGCACCTTGTGCGTGAACCCGCGCGCAATGCTGAGGCCGACGAGTTTTTCGTAGTGGGTGGTGATGGCCGGACAACCACCGTGCGGGTACACCTCGAATTCGACGCGCGCATCGGTGATGATCATCTCGGGCATCGTGACGGTGAGCGCAACGATCATGTGGTGCAGCGGCAGCGGTTCCGGATCATCGGGAATGTACAGACCGGCCGGCTTTTCGTCGCGTACGGCACCTCGCAACACGATGGTGCGCTCATCTTTTCTGTAGGCCTTCACGACGTAGCTGCGATCGTGGATTTCCTCGAGTGAAGAATCAGCGGGTGGGGGGAGGATGTCGGTCATTTGATGTCTTTCACGATTTCGCTGATCTTGTGGTCCATTGCGGCGATGAGAGGTCGCATGTGCAGTTCTTCGAGCAGTTCGTCGCCGCGTTCGTTGCCGCCCTGCAGGTTCGATGTGATGACCTGAGAGACGCCCTGCTGCAGGAGGGCTGCGCGGTAGTCGTACCACAGACGGTCGAGCGAGTAGCCCTTGAAACCGGGCTGGTCGGCGGCGAACTCGCTGACCTTGTTGAAGTAATGGTTGAGAAGGTGATCTTCGTGCTTGCGGCGCATGTCGGGTGTGAGCGACGCGGCGAGCAGGTTGCACACGTCCCACGCGGCAACGTGGCGGGTGCTCAACTGGAAGTCGATCATCGTGATGGCGTTGGCGCCGGCGCTGCCACCGAAGAGGTAGTTCTCGGCGCGACAGTCGGTGTGGGTGAAGGTTTGGTGGCCCTGCTGCACCCACCAATCGAGCATGTCGGGGTAGATCTCGCACATCGTGTGCAGGGCATCGAGCGTCGCACCGTCCAGGCGGGGGCCGAAGTGTTCCTTGAAGTGCGGCCACTGGGCTTCGGCCATTGCCTTGCCGGCCTTGTAGAGGGGGTTGTTCATTGGCGGCAACCAGGTGAGTTCGTACAGCTCTTTCGTTTCCCAGAACGCGGCGTGCAGGCGGGCAGCGGTTTCGAGAATGCGCTCGGCCTCGTTGAGAGTGAGACCGGTGATCTGGTCGGGGCAGTGCGCGCCGGCGATTTCCTCGATGAGGATGACGAAGGGCAGTCCGTCGGCACCGCAGTCGGCGAAATAGGGCTTGGGTACGCGGATCGAGAGTCGCGTCGCGACGTCGCGGTAGAAGTTGACCTCGCGAAGGTAGAAGCCCATGGCCTGTGCGAGGAACTGGTTCTCGGGTGCGGGCGATTGGCACTTGGCGACGATCGTTTCCGGGCCTGCGCCGGGGCCTTCGAGGTACGTGATGGTCAGGCGGGCGAGTTCGCCGAGAATGCCGACTCCCGTGCCGAATCGCTGAACGTCGAAACTTTTCACGCGACCGATGTCGGATGGCAGAACCTCGTTCAGCCAGTCGGCCGTGATGTCGGCGATTTGTGAAGGTATCTGTGGCATGCGAATCCCCCGATCGCAGTTGCGGAGAGTATGTGTGTCAGTTCGACTGGTCGAGGCCGTCGAGCAGTGTGTTCCACGCCAGGGTGGCGCACTTGATGCGCACCGGGAACTTCACGACGCCGCGCAGAGCTTCGAGGTCGCCAAGAGGCTTCGACTCGTCGAGCGGCGGGGCGTTTTCGTCTTCTTCCTCGATCGACATCATGTTCTTGAAGCGACGAACGAGGTTGCGGATTTCCGCGACTGGCTTGCCCTTCACCGCAGCCGACATCATGGATGCGGAACTCTGACTGATCGAGCAGCCTTGGCCACCGATCTTGATGTCGGTGACGATGCCGTCTTTCACGTCGAGATAGACCTGGATCTCGTCGCCGCACAATGGGTTGTGGCCCTCGGCGCGCACGGCGGGCGGAGGAAGCTCACCCTGGTTACGGGGCGTCCGATAGTGGTCGAGAATGATCTCGCGGTAGAGGTCTTCCAATCCTGGCATCGGTGCTCCGGTCGTGGGTGTGCGCTTCGAAATCTAGAAGCCGAACAAGTCTCCGGCATTGGCCAGTGCGTCTGCAAGTGCATCGGCATCGGCCGTTGAATTGTAGATGTAGAAGCTTGCGCGGGCGGTGGCGTTGGCGCCCAGCAGTTTCATGAGGGGCTTGGCGCAATGGTGGCCCGCGCGGACGCAGACGTTGGCCTGGTCGAGAACCTGCGAGACGTCGTGCGGGTGGACGTCCTTGAATTTGAACGACAGGGTGGCTCCGCGCAGTGCCGGGTCGGTGGGGCCGTGAATGGTGATGTCGTCGCCGTAGCGGGCCTTCAACTTGTCGATGGCATACGTGGTGATTTCGACCTCGTGTTCGCGAACGTTGTCCATGCCGAGTGACGAGAGGTACGAGATCGCGGCGTGCATGCCGACCGCCTCGGTGATGGCAGGTGTTCCTGCCTCGAATTTGGCCGGCAGTTCGGCGCAGGTGAATCCGTCGAGGCGAACGTCGGCGATCATGTTGCCGCCACCGAGGAACGGGGGCATGGCGTCGAGCAACGCTTCGCGACCCCACAACACGCCGATGCCCGAAGGCCCGCAGAGTTTGTGAGAGGAGAAGGCGAGGAAGTCCGCACCCCAGGCCTGCACGTCGGTGGGGTTGTGGGGTACGTACTGGCAGCCGTCGACGATGGCGATGGCGCCGGCCGCGTGTGCGGCGTCGACGAGTTGCTTGACGGGTGTCAGCGTGCCGAGAACGTTGCTCATCGCAGTGAAGGAAAAGACCTTTGCTCCGTCGAGAAGCCGGGGCAGGGTTGCGAGGTCGAGTTGGCCGTCGGCGGTGAGGGGCACCCAACGCAGTTCGAGCCCGCGCTCGGCGGCGAGCATGTGCCACGGGACGATGTTGGCGTGGTGCTCCATGTGCGTGAGGACAACCGCGTCACCCGCACGAAGGTTGGCCGAACCCCACGAGTGCGCCACAAGGTTCAACGCCTCGGTGGCGTTCTTGGTGAAGACGACTTCGTGCACTTTCGGGGCGTTGATGAACCGGCGTACCGCGGCCCGCGCCGCCTCGAACGCGTCGGTGGACTCGGCGGCAAGTTGGTACGCGCTGCGGTTGATCGGCGCGTACGAAGTTTCCATGAATCGCGACATCGCATCGATGACCTGTCGCGGCTTTTGCGACGTGTTCGCGGAGTCGAGATAGACGATGGGCTTGCCGTTGATTTCGCGCTCGAGAAGGGGGAAATCCTTCTTGACGACGACGGGGTCGAAGCTCATCGCGGGACGCCGGCTTTCAGCGGTAAGCCTCGTAGCCCGACTTCTCGAGCTCGGCGGCGATTTCCATGCCGCCCGACTTCACGATGCGGCCGTCGACCATGATGTGGACGAAATCGGGCTGCAGCTCGTCGAGCAGACGCTGGTAGTGGGTGATGAGCACGATGCCGAGGTTCGGCCGGTCGGCACGCACCTCGCGGATGCCCTTGGCGACGATGCGCAGGGCGTCGATGTCGAGGCCGGAGTCGGTTTCGTCGAGAATCGCGAGGTCGGGTTCGAGGATCGCCATCTGCATGATCTCGTTGCGCTTCTTTTCGCCGCCCGAGAAACCTTCGTTGAGGTAGCGGTCGACGAACGACGAGTCCATGCCGAGACGCTTCATCCAGTCCATGATCGACAGGCGCAGTTCGAGCACGGACAGGTCGATGCCCTTGCGCGCCGAGAGTGCCTGGCGCAGGAACTGAATCACGGACACGCCGGCGATTTCCTGCGGATATTGGAA
>JBBANY010000100.1:0-5995 GCA_040401695.1 Ilumatobacteraceae bacterium | reverse complement strand
GCGCCGTTTTGCAACGGGATGAAGAGGCCCAGAATCATCTTGTTGCGAGCGGCGCGTTCGAATGGTGTCAGACCGTCACTCGTGTCGTGTGCCGTTGCCGTGCTGAGTCGCGTCATCGGATCCCCCGTTCGTCATCTTTGCATGACCACAAAAAAGGAAGATTTTTCGTGACCGAGTGTTCCGTTCAGGCCGACTGAATCGCGAGATGGAGCGTCGAAGGCCCCCAGACGGGGAGCTTCGCATGCTTCCACTCGACTGGTGCGGCGAGTTCGACGGACTCCCATCGCCGGAGCAGCACGGACAGGGTTTCCTGTAGTTCCGCACGAGCCAGAGCGGCACCGAGACAGTGGTGCACCCCGAAAGAGAAGGCCATGTGGTCACGCGCATTCGTGCGTGAGGGATCGAACGAGTCCGGTTGCTGAAAGTGGTTTCCGTCGTGGCTCGCGCCCGACAGGCCGATGCCGATCAGTGTGCCGGCAGGGAAGTGAACGTCGCGGTAGTCGAAGGGCTCGTGGACCAGGCGCATCGCCATGCGAATGGGGTTGAGCAGTCGCAGGGACTCTTCGACGGCTCCCGCGACGAGAGACGGGTCGTTGCGCAGGCGTTGCCACGCACCGGGAGTGTCGAGAATGAGGGCCATCATCGAACCGAGTTGGTTACGCGTCGTGTCGATACCCGCAGCGATGAAGCTGCGGATGAGTGAAACGAGTTCGCCGGTTGTCAGGCGATCACCCGCCTCCTCGGCGACGATGAGTTTGCTCAAGAGGTCGGTCGAAAGATTGCGGCGTCGAGTTTCGATGAGGCCGACGCAATAGCGGTCGAACTCGGCAGCGTCACGGGCCAGTCGGGCATCACGTTCGGTGTCGCCGACTGCCGACGACTTCAGAACCTGGAAGTGCGACTCGGCCCACTGGCTGTAGAGAGGGAAGTCCTCGCGACCGGTCCCGAGCATGTCACCGATGACCGCGACCGGTAGTTCGTCGATCATCGACTGGAATTCGATGATGCCCGCGCCCGGAGACGTTGCCTGGTCGACGAGACTTTCGACGTGGGCGCGAATCGCAGGTCGTAGGCCGTCGATGGATTTCGGCGAGAAGGCCTCGGCCACGAGTCGACGCAGTCGCAGGTGCTTTTCGCCTTCGGCGAGAAGAATGTCGTCGGCGGGAAGAGAACTGACCGGGTCTTCGATTCCCGCAAGCAGCGCCGGCACCTTGCCCGCCGCTTGGTGCAGACGGCGTTCACGCAGAAGCGCAGTCACGTCGTCGTGGCCGAACACGACGTAGCCGCACAACCAGCGTTGGATCCACCCGTTGTCACGCGATGTCGCAACTTCGTCGTGGTACTCGCCGGGGGTCGGGTTGTCGAGCGACATGCGATAACGCGGCAGGTCGAGGTTTCCGATGGGTGTGGCCATGTCAGTCAACCCTCATCCGTTCCTCAGAAGCGGCAACACATCACGTGCGAACCGTGTGCACTCATCGAGGTGCGGGTAGCCCGAGAGAATGAACGCCGTGATGCCCATGTCGCGGTAGCGATTGATCTTGTCGGCGACCTGTCGCGGAGTACCGACGATGGCTGCACCGCAACCACTGCGGGCGCGGCCGATGCCCGTCCACAAGTGTGGCTCGACGAAACCGTCGCCTGCCGACGATTCGCGAAGTTCGGCCTGTCGACGCACGCCCGCGCTCTGCGAGTCGAGCGAGCGTGCACGGATGCGGGCGCCCTCTTCTTCGTCGACAGCTGCGATCAAGTGGTGCGCTGCCGCGAGCGCCTCGTCTTCCGTGTCGCGAACGACGACGTGGCAGCGGTATCCGAACCGCAACGAGCGATGGTGACGCGCCGCACGCGCGCGTAGGTCGTCCATCGTCGTCGCGATCATGTCCTCCGTGTCGGGCCACATCAGGTAGACGTCGGCTCCCGCAGCGGCAACTTCTCGTGCTTCGTCGCTGAGTCCTCCGAAGTAGAACGAGGGATCAACCGGGTTCTCGACGCAGATGCGGGGTGCATCGAGATGTACCGAATGAAACTCACCCTCGAATTCGACGCGATGTCCCCGCATGATTGCACGAACGATCGTCATGACCTCGAGCGTGCGTCGGTATCGCGCGGGACCATCGAGTTTTTCACCCGGCAGATCGGACGAGATGATGTTGACGGTCAAGCGGCCGCCGAGCGTTTGGTTCAGTGTCGTCAACTGACGGGCGAGTTGTGGCGGCCACAGTTCGCCGCAACGCACCGCAACGAGCAGCGACATCTTCGACGTGAGTGGGGCGATCGACGATGCAAACGAGGTGGTGTCGATACCGAGGTCGTAGCCCGAGGGAAGGAGAATGTTGTCGAATCCGCCACGTTCGGCTTCGAGGACGATGTCGCGGCAGTGTTCCCAGCTGCTGCGCAGGTCGGGACGCACGACACCGAGCTGGGCGTAGTCGTCGTCGCACAATGCGCCGAACCATGCAAACTCGGCCGCGGGCCGTGCCATCTCGGCCGTTGGCCGTGCGAACTCGGCCGTGGGCCGTCGGCTGTTCACGGCAGGGGTACGCCGTCACTCGCCACGACGATGCGGTACACGTCTGTTCGCGTGAGAGTCACGCGCACCGCCGTCGCAAGGTCACCGAGGCGTTCGGTCCGCTGCGTGCCGACCAATGCCACGGCATCGGCGGGGTGCGACAGCACGAAAGCGATCGCAATCGCAGCACGTGACGTTCCCTCGCGCACGGCAAGTTCGTCGAGCACCGAAACCAGCTCGGGACGCACGCTCTCGCCCGTCGCGAGGCGACCCCCGGCGAGCGGGCTCCACGCGAGGGGAGTGATGCCTTCCTCCATGCACAGGTCGAATGTGCCATCGCGCATTGGTGCGAGCGCGGCGCACGAAAACTCGGGTTGTGTCGAAACGAGGGGTTCTTCCACGTACGTCGACAGCGCGATCGTCTGTGATGGTGTGTAGTTCGACACTCCGAACATCGAGACCAGTCCACGGTCGCGCAGCGAAGCAAATGCGACCGCGATTTCCTCGGGGTGTGTGAACACATCGGGCCGGTGGATTTGGTACAGGTCGACGTGGTCGACGCCCATTCGGCGCAGTGATGCCTCGCACGCGGAGATCAGGTACGCACCCGAGGAGTCGTACGGAACACCCGGAATGATGCCTCCCTTCGTCGCCAACACCATGCGGTCACGCAACGAGGGGTCGGCGGCCAGTACGCGACCCAAAGCCTCTTCGCATGCACCGAAACCCGAACCGCCCCAGTCGAGGCCGTACACGTCGGCGTTGTCGACGAGGTTCATGCCCAGGTCGAGAGCGGTCGCAATCAGTCGCGCGTTGTCGGCATCGGATGCGCCGGTGAGTCGCCAGCAACCGAAGCCGATCGGGCCGACCTCGACTTCGTCCCCGAGCCGACGGGTGCCATCGGACACGAGGTTCTCTTCCATGGACTCAGGTTAGTCATGTGCGGAAAACGCAACTTATGGTGAGTTCGTGAACGAGTCGTGTCCGAATCCCGTGCGTCGCGCCGTGATGGTGCAGCAGTGGCGCGACCTCGCCTACATCCACTGGCGCTACGACCCGGCGATGGTGCAGGCGCTCTTGCCACCGGGTCTGGAAGTCGACACCTTCGACGGTTCTGCGTGGGTCGGTCTCATTCCTTTCTCCATGCGCGGCATCACAGTGCCCCACATGCCGGCCGTGCCCTACTTCGGGTCGTTCCCCGAAATCAACGTGCGAACCTACGTGCGTCACAACGGGATCCCGGGCGTGTGGTTCTTCTCCCTCGACGTCAACCGCCTGATCCCCGCCGTCGTGGCCCGCACCACTTACTTGTTGCCGTACTGCTGGGGCCGAGCCTCGAACCGCATCGAGGCCGACGTCCTGCGGTCGAGCGTCGATAGACGTTGGCCGTCACGCGCACAATCGACGACGACGGTGGAGATCGGACAGGCCATTGCGAAATCCGATGAACTGTCGGTGTTCCTCTCGGCACGCTGGGGTCTTTACTCGCGCGGCTTCTTCGGTGGTCTCATGTACGCCCCCGTCGACCACGAACCCTGGCCCCTGCACACGGCACGTCTGCGGGAGATCGACCAGAACATCGTCGAATCGGCCGGGCTGCCCGCGCCGTCTGGTGACGCCCACGTGATGTTCTCGCCCGGCGTGTCGGTGCGTATCGGTCGTCCACGCCGCGTCAAGCGCCGCGCCTAGTCTCGGCGACATGGAGAAACTGCGCTTCGGTGTCATCGGCACCGGGATGATGGGCTGCGAGCACTTGCGCAATCTCCTCCCGATGGACGATGCCATCGTCACCGCGGTGTCCGACCCGAACGACGAACCACTCGACTGGGCACAAGTCACCATGGGCGACAAGTGGTCGACCGTCACGGCGTTCCGCGACCACCGTGACCTTCTCGCCTCGGGCCTCGTCGACGCGGTTCTCATCGCATCACCGAACCACACGCACAAGACGATCCTCGACGACGTTCTTGCCACCGAGATACCCGTTCTCGTCGAGAAACCGATGTGCACCACGGTCGACGACTGTCGCACCATCGTCACCGCGGCGAAAAGCAGAGACGCCGTCACCTGGGTGGGCCTCGAATACCGGTACATGCCGCCCATTGCCCGATTTCTCGAAACCGTCCGCGCTGGCGACATCGGCACATTGCGGATGTTGGCCATCCGCGAACACCGTTTCCCGTTCCTCGTGAAGGTGGACAACTGGAACCGCTTTTCGCGCAACACGGGCGGAACACTCGTCGAGAAGTGCTGCCACTTCTTCGACCTCATGAACCTCACCGTGGGGGCGCGGCCGACGCGTGTCAATGCCAGTGGTGCACAAGATGTGAACCATCTCGACGAGGTGTACGGCGGCGAGCGCTCGGACATCCTCGACAACGCATACGTCATCGTCGACTACGACAACGGTGTGCGCGCGATGCTCGACCTCAGCATGTTCGCCGAAGGTGGCCGCAACGAACAAGAAATAGTCGCCGTCGGCGACAAAGGCAAACTCGAGGCAGCAGTGCCCGGCGACGGGAATCTGTATCTGGGCCGTCGTGCCGATCGTTCGGTGACGCCCCTCGCAATTACCAACGAAGACGTCGGCCACGTCGGCTTCCACCACGGCGCCAGCTACCTGGAACTGCGCAGGTTTTGTGACGCCATCCGTGGTACTGGACCCGTCGAAGTCGACACCACTGCAGGCCTGTGGTCGGTCGTCGTAGGTGCCGCGGCCCACAAGTCGATCGACGAAGGTCGCCCCGTCGACATTGCTGAATACGGCCTTTCGCAACCGACCTAGTGTTGCGGGCATGCTGCACCCCTTCGACGACTTTCCGGTTCATCAAAGTTCCGCGCCGCTCATGCACGTCTTCAGCGACGCACCCGGGGTCTACGACAGGTACTTCTACAACGGTCACGACTCGACGGGTGGCATCTTCTTCGCGGTTGCTTTCGGTGTGTACCCGAACAAGCAGGTGATGGACGCAGCCTTCTGTGTGTCGATCGACGGTGTGCAACACAGCGTGCGCGCGTCGCGCCATTGCGATCGCGACCGCACCAATCTCGAGGTCGGCGCCATCAGAATCGAGGTTGCTCGGCCGATGCTCGAGCACCGGATCATCGTCGACAATCGTTTCGGGGTGTCGGCCGACATCACATGGCGCGCGACGTCGGCTCTCCTCGAAGAGCCGTCCTTCAAACATCTCGAAAATGGTCGTCCGCAAATGGACTACACACGAATGACGCAATTCGGCGAATGGTCGGGATGGGTCGAGGTCGACGGAAAGCGAACCAACCTCGTCGACGCCGGACCAATCACCGGTTGTCGCGATCGATCATGGGGAGTGAGGAATTCCGCCAGATCCTTCGTCGGGCCGAAGAAGCCGCCGCAGTTCTTCTGGTTGTGGGCACCCACCACGTTCGACGATGAATACACCCACGCCGCAATCAACGACTACGCGAACGGCAGGTCATGGCATCGCAGCGGTGCGGTCACCGCGC
>JBBANY010000099.1:0-6142 GCA_040401695.1 Ilumatobacteraceae bacterium | reverse complement strand
ACCTTCGCCCCGCAACCGCATACCACGTGAAGACCCGCGCTACCAACACCTTCGGGGTGACCGAGTCCGTTTCTTCGTCGTTCGTCACGCTCGGTGCATCACCAACGATCTCCGCCACCTCTGCCGCCGACATCGGCGGTGACGTGGTGTCGATCAACGCCGCCGTCGATGCGAACCTGCTCGATACGCAGGTCACCGTCACCTACGCAACCGACAAAGCTTTCACCCGAGATGTCGCCACGGCGATCCTCGGCACCGTGCGCGGAGACGGAGAACATCAACTCAACGCGCGAATCGGCTCGCTTGCACCGCGCACCACCTACTTTGTGCGCGTCGACGCATCGAACGAGGTCGGCAACGCCACGGGCGACACCTTCTCGTTCACGACGCTCGGCGACGCTCCCACAATCAGAAGCGCGGCCGCGGAAGGCGGACGCAGGTCGGCAAACGTCTCCCTCTCCTTCGATCCAGGACTCTTGCGTACCTCGATCTTCGTCGAATACCGGCCGTCGGGGACGACACAGACGTGGAGCACCGAACAACGCGAGGTCGGCGCATCCAGCAGTAACGCGATCGTCCCCCTCTCGTCGCTGCAGCCCGCCACGAACTACGACGTCAAGATCACGGCCACCAATGCCATCGGCCGTGACACCCTCAATGGGCTTTCCTTCACCACCACCGGCGGGACACCGCTCGTGAGCATCCCCGAGTCTCGCGACGTTGCCGACACCTCCGTCACTCTGCTGACATCGGTCGACAGCAACGAGTTCACCACCCGGGTCACGCTGCAGATCGACACCCGTGACGATTTCTCGAACTACGACGAGTGGTTCGCTGGAAGCATCGTCGCGGGTTCGACCTCGCGGATCTCTCTCGACGTCAGCGAACTCGTCGACTCCACGGAGTACTACGCCCGTTTCGTGGCGATTAACCCTCGTGGCACCACCACGAGCGATGTCGTCACCTTCACCACCACAACACCCGTCGGCAAGTTGTTGAAGCGCCGCCTTGACCCGACAGACCCCGAACCCATCGTCGTGCCGACCCCGCCGATCAGCGCAACGCCGCCTCGTGACGACGATCAGGTGGTCGTGCTCGCCGCGCCCGCAACCTCGCGTCGCGTTGCCGCGAAGGCAGCCCTCAGGGCCTCGGTAACCAAGGCAAGCGCAAAGAACCCGAGAAAGAAGAACTTGAAGTTGTCGGTGAAGAAGCGGTCGGTCGCGCGTTAAACGCCGAACGCCGTGACAAAGCCGTCGAGGGCGGCACGGTCACCGAACACCTCGGCGCCTGCGTCGAGCGCTTCATCCACCGTGATGCGGCGCCACAGCGCCAACAACAGCAACTGAGCCGGACCACGAAAGGCCACGTCTCCCTTTCCGTGTTCGCGAGCAACCGTGACTTCCCCCGCACCGGGGCCGAGCATCCATTCCCCATCGGTGTCACTGCAGTGGAGATGGACTGTGTGCGCCAACTGCACCTTGTCACCGAACCACGGCAGGAAAACCCCGAACTTCTCGTCGATGCCGTCGGCGCAAACGACCTCGTCGGTTTGCGACAACTCCCCCGCGGCGATTTCGGCGTCGAACCTGTGGATCAGCACCTCGTGGGCCATGCGACGCTTCACCCATGCCGCCGGTTGCGAACCGGCGAAGGTCCACACGGGCTTGTCATCGGGCATGTTCTCCAACAGGTGTTCGAGACGCGACGCACCCCGCACGAAGAGATCGACCAACCCATCATCGGTCGCCGGACGCTCTGTACGCGGAAGATCCTTCGGACTCTGCGCATCGGTGGTCAGCATTCCGTGGAACATCGCCTGGACCTTGCACATGTGAAACACCAACTCGGCGGCATTCCAACCCGGGCACGCCGCCACCGGCGCCGCCCACCCCGATGTCTGCGCTGCGGCGATGAATTTCGCGTTCTCGTCGGACAGGACATGCAGGTGGTTCCGGGCCCGCAGGTCAAGGTACGACCCGATCATCAGGGGCTACTTCAACAGTTCGGCGAGCTGACGCCACTCGGCCATCGGCAGCGCTGCCCCGTCGTGCATCAGCACCTGCACACACACGTGGTCGGCACCCGCGTCATGGTGCTCTTTGATGCGCGCAGCGATCTTGTCGAGCGTTCCCCAACACACGATTTCGTCGACCAGCCGGTCGGACTGTTCCTTGATCTCGTCGGCCGAGAAACCCAGGCGGATGAGGTTGTTCGCATAATTCGGCAGGCGCGTGTAGACCGACATGTTCTTGCGCGCGGTCTCGCGGGCCTTGTCGGCGTTGGTCTCGAAAATCACCATCTGTTCGGGAGCGACCAACTTGTCGGGGCCCAGAATCGAACGGGCCTCGGCCGTGTGTTCCGGTGTCGTGAAGTAGGGATGCGCACCCGACGTGCGGTCACGCGACAACTCCAGCATCTTTGGCCCGAGCGCAGCGAGAACGCGATAGAGCGGTCCCGTCGGCGCGACACCGAAATACGGAACGCTGTCCATGTTGTCGAGGTACTCGACCATCGTCGAATACGGCTTTTCGTAGGGCGACTTGTGCAGCTTCGTCACCATGTGTCCGTGGCTCACGCCCATACCCAACACGAAGCGCCCGGGGTACGCCTCGGACAGCGCCTTCCAACCGGCCTGCATGGCCATCGCGGTGCGCGCCGCGATGCTGGCGATACCCGTGGCGGCCTTCAATTTCGTCGACGACGAAAGGATCATCGCCGCGTTCACGAATGCCTCACGACCCACGGTCTCGGGGTACCAGTACGTGCCGAACCCCAGACCCTCGATCTCTTGCACGACATCGCGCACTTTCGAACCCGGCACACCATCGAGCGATCCACTCCACAGGCCGATACGACCGAGGTCGGGCTTCGGATGGTTCTGGGGCGCCTTGTCATTGCTCATGAGTCGAAACTACCCGACTCGATGGGCGGCCCAACCAAGGGTCACGGCCGAAGCTCGACTATTTGTTGTCCGGGTCCTTCGAGAACTCTTGCGGGTTCTGCTGCGACGACTGCTTGAGCGCTCCGGTTCCACCCCAGCAGTCGACGTCGTTCGATGCCTGCAGAACGCACGTGTGATAGGCGGACGACGAGATCGACTTCACGCGCTTGTTGGCGGACGCCGCGTTGAGTCCGCGCGGGATGATCGGCGATGACGTCGTCCCGCCAACCCCGACCTGGCCCCGCTCCGAGTAGCCCCAGCACTTCACGGAACCATCGGTCATCGAGGCACACGAGTGGTATAGCGACGTCGTCAGAGACACGGCCCGTGAGGACTGCGTTGATCCGTCGATTCCCGGCACCTGGGTGGCCGTGAGGATGTTGCCGGAAAGTTTCGAGTCGCCGAACGCACCGCTCGACGCCAATCCCCAACATGTGACCGCACCCGACTCCATGACTGCGCAGGCGTTCGTGTGACCGGCGGACACGACAACCGCCTTCTTCGAAGACGTCGACCCGTCGATCGAGGACGAGGCCACCGGGGTCGTGCTTTGGTTCGTCGTCCCGTCACCCAACTGCCCATTTCTGTTTAGGCCCCAGCAATGCACCGCGCCGACTTCAGTGACAGCGCAACCGAACGACATCCCAAGCGAGACGTTGATGACCCGTTTCTCCGGTGTCGAGCCGTCGAATCGCGACACCAGCCTCGGCGTGTTGAAGTAGTCACCCGAGCCGAGACCCGCTTTGCCGAAACGGTTGTCACCCCAGCAGAAGAGCGCCCCCGACAACTTGATTGCGCAACTCGTGTCCTTGCCCGCCGTGACGTAGGCGGCAGAGCTGGCGGCAGACGACCCGTCGAAACCGGTGACGGTCACAGGCGTGGGTCGCCTCGGCGTACCACCACCGAATCCGACGCCATCACCCAGCTGCCCCGCATACTGGTGGCCCCAGCACACAACCGACCGGACAGCCGTCAGGGCACAGACGTGATAGCCATCACGGCCCGACATCTGCACCACGGTCTTTGCAGGAGTCGAACCGTCGAGTCCGACGACCTGGACCGGCTTGCGCTCGAGGATGTCGTCACCACTCTCGCCATTACCCAATTGACCGCGCTCGTTTCGGCCCCAGCACTTCACCGATCCGCTCACGAGGACGGCACACGACGCCGAGGTGTTCGTCGCCAACAGCTGACGGGTCGCGTCGGACGCCGTCACTGTTGCGACGGTTGTTGAGGTTGTCGGCGGCGTCGTTGTCGTTGTGGTGGTCGACGTACTGGTTGTCGTCGACGTCGTTGTCGTACTGGTCGACGTGCTGGTTGTCGTTGGAGGCAATGTCGTCGTCGTTGTGGTTGTGCTCGTCGGCAGGGACTGCGCACCAACCGATGTCGCCGCAAAGGCACGAACGGCCCTCACCCGATATGCGGCATATTTGTTCACATTGCTGGCAAAACCAGTCGACATCGTCTGCGCCCACGAGAAAAAAGCCGTTGTTTCCGTTGAACTTTGATAGGTCGACGCACTCTGCGACGTGTTTACGGTGATACCCGGGATGCGGTCTCGTTGCTTGAAGACTTCGTTTAACTCGGCCTTCGAAGGCAGGAACCAGTCTGTGGTTCCATTGGCCGCATAACTCCACGCAACACCGGCTGCGTAGGCCTTGGGGTCGACCCCACCTGCAGTCATCCGCCCATAGATCTGGGTCGTTGCGGACATGCCCATGCCGATTGCCTCGGATGCCAAACGTGCCGCCGACGGGTTTGCAGACTCGGGATAGATGCTGTTGCCCCACGTGCAGTTCGCCCGACTGGCGTTCGACCCTTCGCTGTAGCAGGCGGCAACGCTCATGATCCACGGACTGGCGGGCGACGTTTCGGTTTGCGTGATCTCCATGTAACGACATTTGGTGTTGCAATCAGAACCGGTCGACGTGAAGTCCGAGTCGGCAACGTAGAAAACGATGCCGCCGCCCGGGCCGACGTCGCCGAGAGCGCACACGCCGCCCTCGCCACACGTCCGGGCTTCGACCGTGGTCGTCGGCGGCAACGTCGTCGAGGTCGTCGTGGTGGGCGGTTCCGTTGTGGTTGTCGCCGGGATTGTCGTCTCGCCCACTTGGGGGACTGCAATACGGAACTTGCGAACGGGCCGAATGAAGTGGGTGGAACCCGCGGCGGCAGGCTCGGTCTTTCCATCGCCAATCGAAACCACCACGGGCTGGCCGTTCTCGACGTCTGCAGTCCAGTAGGTGTCGTCACCGAATTCGCTACCGCAGTCGGTCTCGGGCGCGCAGGCAAAGTTCGCGAGCGCTTCACGAATGCGACCCACCGCTTCGGAGGGTGGAAGTTCCCAACCCGTCTTGCCACCGAATTCGAGTTCTTCGATGAAAATCACGGCGTCTTCGTAGGTGCCGTAACCATTCAGTGGCGCGACTTCCCACATGTCAACGTTCGGGTCGGTGGTGCCGAACACGACGATGCCACCCCCGGGTCCAACCTCGCCGACCTGGCAGGGCCCACCTTGCGCGCAGAACTGGTTCTGACCAACGTTGCGGTCTCGCGAGTCGGATGACCCGCAGGCGGCAATCGCGGTGGACACCAAGGTCGTCGCCGCGACAAGGCGAAGAATGCGTACGACTCTCATGCTTCCTCCAGCGGCGGAAGCACGGCGCCCTCGGGGCCAAGCACACCGATCACGCGAATCGGGCGAATGAAATGACTCGTACGGGGGCCAACAGGTTGCGGATCACCGGTGCCCGCGAAGCTGACGGTGTGGGTTGGGTTAACCGTTATCGCCGCCCAATACGTCGACGGGTTGAATCCGGTGGTGCACCGTGTGCCCGTGGCGCATGAGAAGCGTGCCCGCTCGCGACGCATCGTGAGCAATTGCGAAAGGTTCGGCACGACCCAGTCGTCGAAGCCGCCGTACGACAACTTGTCGACGTACACCTTCGCTTTCTGTGCGTTACCGAACCACGTGGTGGGCGCTACCTCGATCAGTGTCGGCGGCTCGTTCAACATGAAATTCGCGAGCAGGATGATTCCGCCGGCCGGCCCGGTGTCACCCACGTTGCACGGGCCGCCGTCGGCACAGGAGGCAACCGTCACCTTTGGCGCAGTTGTGGAGGTAGCGGGAATGGTCGTCGTCGGCGCGACTGTCGTGGTCGGTGCCTCGGTTGTCGTCGGCGCGACGGTCGTGGTGGTCGG
>JBBANY010000098.1:0-6212 GCA_040401695.1 Ilumatobacteraceae bacterium | reverse complement strand
ACGGCAACTACGTCTACATGAAAGTCAGCATGTCGGGCTCGTCACTCGGCGTTTCAACACCTGCGGGAATTGCACTGACGCCCACACTCGTAGCTGCCGGACTCCCCCAGTTCTCGGCCGATGGATCGAGGGCCGTCTGGTCCCAGTTCTCCGGTTCAACGTGGTCAATCAAAATGGCCAACTCGGACGGGACAAACCCAGTCACCGTTGCGAGCGGTACTGGTTCACCGATGGCAGCGAACCCATCATTTTCCCCTGATGCCACAAAGATCGCGCTCGACTACGACAACGACGTACACATCATCGATGCCGCCGCCTCACAGACCATCGCGGCCTCAAACCGCATCATCGACTCAAGCGGTATGGGCATCTCTGCCCGAAAGCCCCAATACATCTCCGCGACCAAGATCGCGTACGTCGGTGAACAGTCGGGCCACAGCTGTGGCATGGGTTACGCCGGCGTCTACGTCAAAGACCTAACGGTCCCTGGAGTCGGATCCGTTCTCACCAATACGTGCAACAACAACCCCAATCGCACTTTCACATCGGACTTCGACGTTTCGCCTGATGGGAACCACATCATCTTTAGATTCACGGCGTCTTTCGGTTCTACCGGAATCGCAAGAACTGACAACACTGGTTCGAAAATCACCGTCTATAGCGGAACGAGTTACTCTGACGAAGCAAGTGGCCGCCCGTCATTCTCACCCGATGGCACAAGGATCGCGTTCTACAACTCTTTCAACAAACTTCGTATTGCCTCATTCGACGGAACCACTGTCGGAACCCCAACTCAGGCTGTGTTTCCCTCGGGCGTGACCGCGCCGACGGAGATCACATGGGCACCAACTTCGGCCGTTATCGCCGGCACGACAACTACCACGACGACCACGGTTGCACCTACGACAACCGTTACCCCGACGACGACCACGGTTGCACCTACGACAACCGTTACCCCGACGACGACCACGGCTCCGGCCACAACGGTCGCGTCGACGACAACAAACGTCACCAACGTGTTCGCGGCAGCCAAACCCGGCATCACGGTGACCGACACCAAGGTCTACACCGCCCCACCGGTCGAGGTTGCCGCGTCGTCGGCGATCAACGTGCTGACCCCGGCTCAGGCCAAGGTCATGGACGTCGAAACCAAGACCCCGGCGATCTGCCTGCCCAACGACGATGAGCTGGTGTTCATCGACGAAGGCAAATGCATCGCCGAAGTGGTCAACGCCAAGACCCGTGCGGTGCGCCGCACATTGAAGACCACCGTCGTCGCCGACGACATCAGCGAAGTCAAGGTCGGCAATGCGACCGTGACGCTGGCCCCGATCTACTTCGACGCAATGTCAGCGACACTCGACACCAAGGACATGGCGCGGCTGCGCTCGATCAAGTCGAAGGTGTCAGCAGCCGGTTCGGTGTTGCTCATCGGTCACTCGGGCACGCTGAACGGCAACACGCCGGCGAACGTGGCAATCTCCAAAGCGCGCGCCGAGTCGACGCTCGCAGCGTTGAAGTCGATCGGAGCGAAAGGACCGTTCGCGGTCAGTGGTGTCGGTGCACTCGACCCGGCATCGACCGGCAAGACCGAAGCCGCCCAGGCCAAGAACCGCCGCGTGGTCATCGCACTCATCCCCTAGTACGACCCAACAACCGAAGACGCGTTACAGCGGCCGCAGGGACTCGATCTCTGCGGCCGCTTTCTTTACCGCGGTACCGAATTTCTTGCCCGGCGTTCTGGTGAGACGTTCGATCGGGCCGGACACACTGACCGCTGCGACGACGAGCCCGTCCACGACGACGGGTGCGCTCACGCTGGCAACGCCTGCTTCGCGTTCGGCCACGCTCTCGATCCATCCACCCTTCGTCGACGCGCGACCGGAGAGAACGTGTCCTGCGCTGCCGCGTCCGAGGGGATACACCTCGCCCTCGGTGATGATCCAGCGCAGGCCGTGCGGCGACTGGAGCGAGAGAACGCAGCGCCGATTGTCGCCCTCACGCACGTAGAGCTGCACGCTTTCACCGGTGGAGTCGACGAGGCGTTCAAGAATCGGTCGTGCAGTTGCGGCAAGTGGGAACTGTTTCTGTGCTGCCCCGGCGAGTGCGGCGAGTGTGAATCCAAGGACGTAACGGCCCTCGCCGTTGCGCCGCACGAGGCCGTGGTCTTCGAGGGCTGCGGCCAGGCGGTGTGCGGTGGCCCGGGGCAACGCCGTTGCATCCTGCAATTCGGCAAGGGACAGACCGTCGGCGGTCGTCGAGAGGGCGTGCAGGACCAGCACGGACTTGTCGAGCACCCCCACCCCAGATACGCTTTCCATTGTTTGGGAATCCTATCCCAAATAATGAGAAGTCTGAAAACACGTCAGAAGGGCACCCATGAGCAAGCCGATGACACTCCCCGAAAAGGTGTGGGAACGCCACGTCGTCCACCGCGGCGAAGGTGAACCCGATCTCTTGTACATCGACCTGCACCTCGTGCACGAGGTGACGAGCCCGCAGGCCTTCGAAGGACTGCGCATGTCGGGCCGCAAGGTGCGCCGCCCCGACCTCACCATCGCAACGGCAGACCACAACGTGCCGACCGCCGACATTCACCTCCCGGTTGCCGACCCAATCTCGAAGCGCCAGCTCGAAGTGCTCGACGAGAACGCCGCGCTTTTCGGCGTCACCGTGTTTCCGATGGGCCACAAGGACCAAGGCATCGTGCACGTCATCGCCCCCGAGCAGGGACGCACCCTGCCCGGCATGACGGTGGTGTGCGGTGACAGCCACACGGCCACACACGGCGCATTCGGTGCGCTGGCGTTCGGCATCGGCACCTCCGAGGTCGAACACGTGCTGGCAACACAGACACTTCCGCAGTCGCGCCCGAAGTGGATGCGCGTGTCGGTCGAGGGAACCGCACCTGCCGGTGTGACGGCGAAGGACATCGTGCTCGCAATCATCGGCGAAATCGGTACGGGCGGTGGCATCGGCCACGTCATCGAATACAGCGGTTCGGCCATCCGTGCGCTGTCGATGGAAGGTCGCATGACGGTGTGCAACATGAGCATCGAAGCTGGTGCCCGCGCCGGCCTGATCGCCCCCGACGAGACGACGTTCGGTTACCTGAAGGGCCGCGACAACGCGCCGAAGGGTGCCGATTGGGACGCCGCTGTTGCCGACTGGAAGACGTTGACCACCGACGATGGTGCGAAGTGGGACAAGGAAGTCGTCATCGACGCTGCGAAGCTGACGCCGCAGGTCACGTGGGGCACCAACCCCGGCCAGGTGCTGGGTATCGACGCCATGATCCCCTCGCCCGCCGACTACGCCGATGCGACACAGCGCGACACGGTCGCCCGCGCCCTCGAATACATGGGCCTCACCCCAGGCCAGAAGATTCGCGACATCACCGTCGACACCGTCTTCATCGGCTCGTGCACGAACTCGCGCATCGAAGACCTGCGTGCCGCCGCTGCCGTGATGAAGGGCCGCAAGGTGACGGCAAAGCGCGTCATGGTGGTGCCCGGTTCGCACCGTGTGAAGGCCCAGGCAATCGCCGAGGGCCTCGACAAGGTGTTCACCGAGGCGGGTGCCGATTGGCGCGAACCCGGATGCTCGATGTGTCTTGCGATGAACCCCGACAAACTCGCCGTCGGTGAGCGCTCGGCATCGACATCGAACCGCAACTTCGAAGGCCGCCAGGGCCGCGGTGGTCGCACCCACTTGGTGTCACCCGAAGTCGCTGCAGCCACCGCAATCGCCGGACATTTCGCCACCCCCGCAGACCTGAAGTGACAGGAGAAGAACGATGAAAGCAGTACGTGTCATCTCAGGAACCGGACTCCCCCTCAAGCGGTCCGATGTCGACACCGACCAGATCATTCCCGCCGAGTGGTTGAAGCGTGTCGAGCGCACCGGCTTCGAGGCCGGCCTTTTCTCCACATGGCGCGACGATCGCAACTTCGTGATGAACGACGAGCGCTACGCCGGCGCAACGGTTCTCGTCGCCGGCCCGTCGTTCGGTGTTGGTTCGTCACGCGAACACGCGGTGTGGGCGCTGCAGCAGTACGGATTCGACGCCGTGATTGCGCCGTCGTTCTCGGACATCTTCCGTAACAACTGCACGAAGAACGGTCTCGTGCCGGTCGTCGTCGACGAAACGATCGTAGCGAAGATCTGGGAGGCCATCGAGGCCGACCCGAAGACCGAGATCGTCGTCGACATGGAGAACTTGAAGATCGAGGTTCCCGCCAAGGGAATCGTCGCGCAGTTCCCCATCGACGCGCCGACGCAGCACCGTTTCCTGAACGGCCTCGACGACATCGGCATCACGCTCACTCACGCCGACGAGATCACCGCGTTCGAGGCCAAGCGCCCCGCATACCTGCGCTGAGCCGACGACATCTTCGCCGCACTTGCGATTACGGTTCGGGTGTGATGGTTCGCCCTGTTGCCGCATTGTGCGTGGCCGCGTTGTCAGTCGCTGCTTGCGGCGGCAACAACGATGCCAGCCCCACGAAGAACCTCGCGCTCGGAACAAGTCCATCGGTACTTGGCCAAGCCCCGGTAAACCTCACGGGATCTTCCACGAAGACACCGGTCATTTCATCGCCACCCATCGTCGACTCGACAACGGAGACGATGCCACCAGTTTCAGGTGGTGAATGTTCACCGCTCGGTGCGATCTACCGGTCGAATCCCGTTGTCGTTCCCCCGCCCGAACCGAAGAGTGCGGAACAGAGTTACTCGGGCGGTGAATGTTCGTCTTACGAGCAGTACCGATCATTCCCGAGCATCGGCCGCTACGAATTCACCTGGGACGCCGCCAAGACACCGCGAAGCGCATCGGGTCGACCCGTGATCGTCGAGGTGTCACGTGACGACATCGTCTGGACGTCACTCGCCGCCGAATGGTCGCCGAAGAAGCCGCACTCAGCCGTGGCGTACCTCACAATGGCGGGCAACCTGCGCATCCGCGTTCGTGCTTCCTGAAGCGCCATCAGCCAAAGAGACTTCGGCTCAAATCGCAGACGCAGACAGAGAGTTACTCCGTCCTCCGACGTCGGAGAGAGAGAACGGCCATCATGGCCATGCCAAGAACGAGCAATGTGAATGCAACCGATGTGGTCTGATCGGAGCGGCTACCCGTTGCGGGAAGAGTGATGTCCTCGGCCACCGTGACGGTTGCGACCGCAAAAGCCGTCCGACCCGCCGTGTCTGTTGCCTCGAAGCGAATACTCGTCTTGCCCAGAAAGCCGGGTGCCGGCGTGAAACGCAGGTTGCCTGCCAGCAAATCCCAACGTCCCGCAGGGCTGATCGCATACGTCAACGGCGAGCTGCCGTTCAGCATGTAGATCGAAGACACGACGAATTTTCCGCCCTTCGAAGGCACCGCCCCAGCCAGTGGGTTCAACCACGCAGGAACGCCGGGCTTCGTCCAGTTCATCTGGTCGACAAGGCTCGGCCTGCCGTTCACGGAAAGGCTCCCGACGAAAATCGAAATCGGCGACTTCTGGACGACGCCATCCGCATCTTCGATTGAGACAGTCGTCCGGACCATACCGACGAAGCCGGTCTTCGGTTTGAACTTCGCAACACCATTCTCGATGACCCAAGTGCCTTCGGGAACGACCTTCTTCTTCTTTGGGCCCGTCGGTGAATCGAAGCCGAACTTCGAAGGCAGCAGTTTCGCCCCTCCGAACGTTGGGAAGATGTCACTGGGCGATACCTCGGCGGCCTCCCCCGGCGGCACGACGAGTGCGTTGGGCGCCTCTGCAGCCACTATGGAGCTCAAGTCTTCGGGCAAATTCTCCAGATCACCCACGATGATGGAGAACGTGCCGACGACCTCGTCACCAGCCGGGTCTGCAACCTTGAACTTCAGGCTCTTCATCGAAACCTCACTCGACTGGCCATCGGTCGGCGTGAAGACAACGCGACCATCAACAACCGCGTAGGTGCCGCTGTTGTCGGTGAACTTGCTCGTCCACTCGTTCGACTTCGGGTCGAGAATTTTCAAAGACTTCGAATCAAAGCCTCCGGACGGAGGCGTCAAGGAATTGAGCGGGTTGAGATAAGCCGGCGCACCCGGCACGACCACCGCAAGGTCCTTCGCCCCATCGACTGAATACGCATCAACGGGCCCCGAGTTCGTATTCGAGTTCGTATTCGAGTTCGTATTCGAGTTCGTATTCGAGTTCGTATTCGAGTTCGTATTCGAGTTC
>JBBANY010000097.1:0-6314 GCA_040401695.1 Ilumatobacteraceae bacterium | reverse complement strand
GCATGCGGTCGTGGGTACCACGGGCTTCAGCGACGACGACATCGACGGGTTCCGTCGGGCGTTCACGGCGAGCAATTGTCTCATCGCGGCGAACTTCGCAATCGGCGCGGTGCTGATGATGAAGTTCGCCGAGCAGGCGGCTCCGTATTTCGATACCGCGGAGATCATCGAACTTCACCACAACGCAAAGGCCGACGCGCCGAGCGGCACCGCCGTGGCGACCGCACAGCGCATGGCCGCGTCCAGCAGCGATTGGGCCGACGATCCCACCACCCACGAGGTGTACCCGGGCGCGCGTGGCGGCGAGGGTCCGGCCGGCATTCGCATCCACTCGGTTCGAATGGTGGGCATGACCGCGCACCAGGAAGTCATCCTCGGTGGTTCGGGTCAGACGTTTACGATCCGCCACGACAGTTTCGACCGCGTCAGTTTCATGCCGGGTGTCGTGCTGGCATGCAAGAAGGTCGCGCAGGCGTCGGGCCTCACCCTCGGCCTCGACGCAATTCTCTAGAGCCGCTAGCGCGACTCGGGCGCCTCGTCATTGGCAGGGGGGTCGAGCGGGCGGCGCTTGCGGGCCTGAATCGCCGACAGACCGAACAAAGCGATGACGACCCACCACTGGTAGCGCTCGATCGACTTCAGGAACCAACGCACCTGGTCCTCGAAGATGTCGCCGCCGATGCGCAGAAGAATCAACTTGATGATGATGCCGACCACGAGGCATGGCAGGTACTTCGCAAACGACATCTTGCGGTGTCCCAGAAGCACGCAGACGACGTTGCTGCCCGGCATGAGCACGACCGCGAGACCACCTGCCTTGTCGACGGCGCGTTCGACCCACCGATAGATCGCGGGTGTCTCACCGACCGTCTCTTCGACCCAACGCACGGTCCGCTCGCCGTACCAACGCCCGACGAAAAACAGGGCAATGCCGGCGGCGAGAACCCGCAGGAAGCCGATGATGAACCATGGCACGGGCGACGTGAAGGGCACCGAACCGAACAGATTTCTGTTTCGGGACGAGAGAACGAGCATCGGGAGCGGGTGTTCGTCGACGAGAGCCGGGCCGATGTTCGAGCCGATCGTTCCCGCGATGAAGAGAAGCGACGTGATCGCGAGAACCGCTTTGCGCACGGGCGAAAACTAACCGACGGGACGCGAAACGACGCCATCCAACCGAACGTTCGCGGCTGACTACTCTTGCCCACATGCGCGGACTCATGCAGGACACACCGTTGACGATCGTCCACCTCTTCGACCGGGCGGAGAAGTACCACAGGGACAAAACCATCATCACCGCGACGCCCCGCGGCAAGGAGACGATCAACTACGGCGATTGGGCCGAGCGAACCCGCAGATTGGGTGGCGTGCTCGACGATCTCGGGATTTCTGCTGACGGTCGTGTCGCGACATTCGCATGGAACACGCAGCGCCACCTCGAGCTGTATTTTGCGGCGCCCTGTACCGGCCGGGTACTGCACACGCTCAACATCCGTTTGTTCCCCGAGCAAGTGACGTACATCGTCAACCATGCTCACGACGAGGTGATCTTCGCTGACAAGTCGCTCCTCGGTCTCTTGCTGCCGCTGTTTCCGACGTTCGGATGCGTCAAACATCTCGTCGTGATGGATGACGCACCGGGTGACATGCCCGTGCTGCCGGGTGTCCAGGTGCACGATTACGAGGATCTTCTCGCCAAGGCGAAGCCCGTCGAGTTCGACGTGCGCGACGAAAACCTGGCCGCAAGCATGTGTTACACGAGTGGCACGACGGGCAACCCGAAGGGTGTCGTCTACAGCCATCGCAGCACCTACCTGCACACGATGGGTGCGATGACGGTCGACAGCCTCGGAGCGCGCGAGAGCGACATCATCCTGCCGGTGGTGCCGATGTTCCATGCGAACGCGTGGGGCCTCGCCCATGCGGCGGTTGCGTCGGGTGCGAGCCTCGTGATGCCCGGACCGGATCTGTCGGGCAAGGCAATCGCGAACCTCATCGTCGAGGAGAAGGTCACCGTCGCAGCCGGAGTGCCCACGATCTGGATGGGTGTCCTGCCGGAATTGAAGGGCCGTGACACGTCGTCGTTGCGGGCGATTCCGTGTGGTGGCTCCGCGGTGCCGAAGGCACTCAGCGAGGCCTACCGCGAGCAGACGGGTCTGCCGATTCTGCAGGCATGGGGCATGACCGAAACCAGCCCGATTGCATCGACCTGCACCCTGTCCGCAGCCGACAAGTTGTTGTCGCACGAAGAACAGGCCGAACTGCGCACGACGGTTGGCCGCATCAACTTCGGGGTCGAGTGCCGTGTCGTCGAGCCCGACACCACGAACCCGGTGCCGTGGGACGGAGAAACCAGCGGTGAATTGCAGTGCCGTGGTCCGTGGATCGCGGCGACCTACTACAACGACGAAAGGGCGGGGGAGAGTTTCACCGCCGACGGCTGGCTGCGCACCGGTGACGTCGCGACGATGGACGCGCAGGGCCGCGTGCGTCTCGTCGACCGCACGAAGGACCTGATCAAGAGCGGCGGCGAGTGGATTTCGTCGGTCGACGTGGAGAACGAACTCATGGCGCACCCGAAGATCAAGGAGGCGGCAGTCATCGGCGTGCCGCACCCGAAGTGGGCCGAGCGCCCGCTCGCCTGCATCGTTCCGAAGGACGGCGACACGATCTCGAAGGACGAGATCATCGACTTCCTCGTGCCGCGACTCGCCAAGTGGCAACTTCCCGACGACGTGGTGTTCATCGACGAAGTCCCGAAGACGAGCGTTGGAAAGTTCTCGAAGAAGACCCTGCGCGACCGCTTCGCGGATTACGTTCTGCCGACCGCGTAGTCAGCGGCGGTTGGTCCGCGCAAGGAAGGCGCGGGTTCTCTCTTCGCGCGGGGCATCGAGGACTTCTTGTGGCGTGCCGGATTCGTGGATGGTGCCTTCGTGCAGGAAGCACACGGTGTCGGCGATGCTGTGCGCAAAGGACATCTCGTGTGTCGCCATCAGCATGGTCATGCCCGAAGTCCGGAGCTCGGCGATGAGGTCGAGGACTTCGCCCACCAACTGCGGGTCGAGCGCGGCCGTCACTTCGTCGAGCAGCAGAACGCTCGGCTTCAGGGCGACCGCGCGAATGATGGCGACGCGTTGCTGTTGTCCGCCGGAGAGTTGTTCGGGATAGGCGCGGGCCTTGTCGGCGAGACCGAACCGAGTGAGCAAGTCCATCGCAGAGGCCTCGGCGGCGCTTTTCTCGGCACCCGCTGCGTGCGTGAGTGCGAGGGTGATGTTGCGCATCACGTTCATGTGGGGGAACAGGTTGTAGCTCTGGAACACCAGACCAACGTCACGGCGCGCGACGTTCGCATCGAAGCCGGGGGCCGAGATGTCGGTTCCATCGAGCACGATCTCGCCGTCATCGATCGGTTCGAGAAGGTTGATGCACCGCAACAGGGTGCTCTTGCCCGAGCCCGACGCACCGATGAACGCCACGACGTTGCCGCGGGGAACGTCGAGCGAGACGCCGCGCAGCACCTCGTTCCTGCCGAACGCTTTGTGGACGCCGCGGATGGAAAGGTGTGCGTTCATGCCGCGACCCTCGTGGCTCCGGTCCGCCTGCGTTCACGGGCGAGTAGCCAGTCGGCGGTGCGTGTCAGCGGAACCGTGATGCACAGGAAGATCACCGCCGCAACGACGTAGGGAGTGAAGTTCGCGAACTTCGACTTGTCGATACCCGCCTGGCGAAGGATCTCGATCGGGCCGATCAGCGACACCAACGCGACGTCCTTTTGCAGGCTGACGAGGTCGTTCATGAGGGGAGGAATCACGCGTCGCACCGCTTGGGGAATCACGACAAGCCGCAACGTCTGGCCGTGCGTGAGACCGAGCGAGCGCGCCGCAGCCCGCTGGCTTTCGTGCACGCCTTCGATGCCCGAGCGGAACACTTCGGAGACGTAGCTCGAGTACGTGAGGCAAAGTGCGACGGTTCCCCAGAGCAACGGGCTGTTCCAGGGCCGTTCGAGGCCGAGACCGGGCACACCGAATCCGATGAGATAGATCCACAACAGCACGGGCACGCCGCGCATCAGGTCGACGTAGATGACGCACAGCGCACGGATGGGGAAGAGGGCGGGATTGCGGCTCACGCGGGCGAGGGCAACCAACATGCCGAAACCGAGAATGACCGGCACCGACCACGCAAAGATCTTCAGGTCGAGAACGAACGCATCGAGCAGTCGAGGAAAGGAGTCAGCGAACTGTTCCCCGCTGAAGAACGACTGTTTGACGCGGTCCCAGCGCGGCATGCGCGGGACGAGTATGACGACGAGGGCGACGAAGGCGACCGTGCTCATCGCGGCGATGGTGATCGATCGCCGACGTCGTTGCTCTTCGAAGGCCCGCCGCGCGGAAGCGCGCGACGGGCCCGTCGAAGAGTCAAAGTTCATTGTGCGACGGTACTGCTATTCGGTCGCGATGACCGGTGCACCCGTCTTGTCCGACAACCACTGCTTCTCGATGGCGGCAAGTTCGCCGCCGTCCTTCAGTGCCGCAAGCGCGGTGTTCACACACTCGACGAGCGGGTTGTCGAGGTCGAACACGAGGCCGAATTCATCGGCACCCGATCCGGCGTTCGCGGGGAACTGGCCGATGACCTTGGTGCCCTCGATCTCGACGGCGCTGACATAGAACGCGGTCGGAAGGTCGAGCACGATGGCGTCCACTTGCTTGGCTTCGAGAGCGGCCTTGGCGCCTGCGTTGTCGTCATAGGCGAAGGGCTCGGATGACGGGGCGATGACCTCGGTGATGAAGTCGAGGCTCGTCGTGCCGGCCTGTGCGCCGAACTTCAGGTCCTTCAGGTCGGCGATCGAGGTGGCGTTGGCCGCTGCGGAATCCGCGAAGCCGACGATGGCCTGGTTGCTCGTGTAGTAAGGATCACTGAACGACACCGTCTTCTTGCGCTCGTCGGTGATCGAGTACTGCTGCAGGTTGAAGTCGAAGTTCTTCACGCCGGGCTGGATGGCCTCGTCGAACGACGTGCGGACCCAGGTCACGGTGTCCTTCGAGAAGCCGAGTTCCTCGGCGACTGCGTAGGCAACGGCAGATTCGAATCCTTCGCCACTTTCGGGTGCGTCGTTCTCGACCCACGGTGAATAGGCGGGGTTGCCCGTACCGATCGTCAACTTGCCCTCTTCCAGGGTCTTGCCGGCGGTGCACTCGTTGCCGGTGCCGGCTGCTGTCGCGTCACCTTCGGCTGCCGCGTCACCTTCGGCTGCCACAGTGGTGTCGGCCGTGGCTGTCTCTTCGGATGCGGCGGTCGTGTCGGCCGTCGATGAATCGCTGTCGTCGCCGCAGGCGGCGAGGATCAGACCGGCCGTCAGGGCGAGAGCGGCCAAGGACTTGGTCTTGCGCATGGGTGGGTGTCTCTTTCTGGTCGGGATGACGAAAAATTGCGCTCAAAGTGTGACAGATGTCTTGACCATGAGACAAAGCCATGCGTAACGTCTCACGCATGGGGCAGGGGGGATTCCGCGAGTTGACCCGCGATGAGACGCGCGTGCTCGATGCGACGCGCGCGTGCATCGACGAACTCGGCCTTGCCAAGGTCACCATCGACGACATCGTGGGGCGCTCGGGTCTGTCGCGGGCGACGATCTACCGGCTCTTTCCGGGTGGTCGTGAGGTTCTCTTCGAGGCGATGCGCGTGCGTGAACTCGAGGTCTTTTTCGAAAAGTTGCGCGGCGAGGCGGAGGGATCCACCGACCTCGGTGATCTGCTCGCGCGCTGCATCGTGGTGGCGAGCCGTGAGTTGGCCGACGACGATCAACTTGCGATGTTGCTTGCCGCCGAACGCGGCGAGGTGCTGGGGCAACTGACGGTCGACGGGCTGCCGCGCGTCGTACTGATGGCGACACAAGTTCTCACGCCCCTTGCCGAGCAATACATCTCGCACGAGGCAGCGACGCAGATAGTCGAGGTGCTCGCGCGTCTCGTCATCTCGTACTTCCTTGCGCCGAGCGCGCAGGTCGACTTCACCGACTACGCAAGTGTTCGTCAGTTTCTCGATTCGTTCAATTTTCTCACCCATCCATCCGTGCACATCAACGACTGATTCACATCAACGACTGAAAGGAAGACCACCGTGTCGATCACCGAAAGAGACAACCAGGACATCATCGGTCGCGAAGGCCTCGACGACATCGAGGCAATCCTCAGCATCACCAACACCGATGTTGACGAAGTTCTCCATGCGGTGCGCGACGACTCGGACGCGCTCTTCACCTGGGACTATTCGCTCGCCCGGCCGAATCTGCGTCGTCTCTATGAAAAGGC
>JBBANY010000096.1:0-6481 GCA_040401695.1 Ilumatobacteraceae bacterium | reverse complement strand
CATCCTCGTCACCCAGCGCGCCGCATTCAACAGCCCGGTGTGGTTCAACATCGGCGTGAAGGGCGTCCCGCAGCAGGCGAGTGCGTGCTTCATCCTTGCGGTCGAGGACACGATGGCCGGAATCCTCAACTGGTACCGCGAAGAGGGAACCATCTTCAAGGGCGGATCCGGTTCGGGTATCAACCTCTCGAACATCCGCTCGAGCTACGAGCATCTGCAGGGCGGTGGCACCGCATCGGGCCCGGTGTCGTTCATGCGCGGCGCCGACGCAAGCGCCGGCACCATCAAGTCGGGTGGCAAGACGCGTCGTGCGGCGAAGATGGTCATCTTGAACGTCGACCATCCCGACGTCGAAGAGTTCATTTGGTGCAAGGCCAAGGAAGAGCGCAAGGCCCGCGTGCTGCGTGATGCCGGCTTCGACATGGACCTCGACGGCGCCGACTCGTTCTCGATCCAGTACCAGAACGCGAACAACTCGGTGCGCGTCACCGACGACTTCATGAACGCGGTCATCGAAGACCGCGACTGGAACATGAAGGCGGTCACCGATGGATCGGCCGTGAAGACCGTTCGCGCACGCGATCTCTGGCGCGAAATTGCCACCGCTGCTTGGGAATGTGCCGACCCCGGTCTGCAGTTCGACACGACGATCAACAAGTGGCACACCGCGCATGCGACGGGTCGTATCAACGGTTCGAATCCGTGCTCGGAGTACATGCACATCGACAACTCGGCCTGCAACCTCGCATCGCTGAACCTGCTCAAGTATCTCGACGAGAACGACAACTTCGACGTCGAAGCGTTCAAGCACTCTGTCGAGGTCGTGTTCACCGCGCAGGAAATCCTCGTGGGTCGCGCCGACTACCCAACCGAGAAGATCGGCGAGAACAGCCGCCTGTTCCGTCAGCTCGGTATCGGCTACGCCAACCTCGGTGCGTTGCTGATGGCGCTCGGCCTTCCGTACGACAGCAAGGAAGGTCGCTCATGGGCGGCATCCATCACCTCGCTCATGACCGGTCACTCGTATGCGACGTCGGCCCGCACGGCCAGCCGCATGGGACCGTTCGCCGGGTTTGCCGAGAACGAGAAGTACATGCTCAACGTTCTGCGCATGCACCGCGATGCCTCGTACGAAATCGAGAATCCCGATGTCGTCCAAGCCGACCTCCTGCAGGCCGGACGTGACGCGTGGGAGTCCGCGGTTCGCGATGGCGAGGAATACGGCGTGCGCAACAGCCAGGCCAGCGTTCTTGCTCCGACGGGCACCATCGGTCTCATGATGGACTGCGACACCACGGGTATCGAGCCCGACCTCGGCCTCGTCAAGATCAAGAAGTTGGTCGGTGGTGGCACGATGTCGATCGTCAACCAGACGATTCCGCGTGCGCTGCGTCGTCTCGGTTACACCCCGCAGCAAATCGACGATGTCATCGCCTACATCGACACGAACAAGAGCATCATCGGTGCGCCGGCCCTCAAGCCCGAACACCTGCCCGTGTTCGCGTGCTCGATGGGCGACAACACGATCCACTACGAGGGTCACGTCCGCATGATGGGTGCGGTGCAGCCGTTCCTGTCGGGCGCCATCTCGAAGACGGTCAACATGCCCGAAGAGGCGACCATCGAAGAGATCGAGAAGTTGCACGAGTTGTCGTGGCGTCTCGGCCTGAAGGCCGTTGCGATCTACCGCGACAACTGCAAGGTGGCCCAGCCGCTGTCGACAGCCAAGAAGGACGACGACAAGACCGACGAACCGGCGGCGGCAGCCGTCACCGGTGTCGTCGAGAAGATCGTCGAGCGTGTGGTCGCCCAGCCGGTGCGTCAGAAGCTGCCGCGTTCGCGTCGCGGTCGTACGTTCGAGTTCCGCGTCGCCGACTGCAAGGGTTTCGCAACGATCGGTGAGTACGAAGACGGCCGTCCCGGCGAGGTGTTCCTCACGGTGTCGAAGCAGGGTTCGACCCTCTCGGGCATCATGGACGCATTCGCCAAGAGCATCAGCTACGGCCTGCAGTACGGCGTACCGCTGCGCGCGTTCGTCGAGGCATTCACCAACATGCGCTTCGAGCCTGCAGGCATGACGGACGACCCGGACATCCGCATCGCGTCGTCGATCATGGACTACCTCTTCCGTCGTCTCGCCCTCGAGTACCTGAACTACGACGAGCGCGCCGAGCTCGGTATCTTCAGCCGCGACGAGCGCCTGCAGCCGACGTTGCCAGGTGTGGAAGAGACCATCGTCGAGACCAGCACCGGCTCGGAAGTTGTCGCCGACCCGAAGAGCGTCCCAACGGCCGGCGAACTCGCCGCACAGTTGCAGTACGGTCTCGCCCCGTCGGCACCCAGCACCGACCACTCGCCGGCGGCGGGTATCGAGCGTCCGGCGATGAAGCACAGCGACGCACCGATGTGCATGCAGTGCGGTGTGCAGATGCAGCGCGCCGGCTCGTGCCACGCGTGCCCGTCATGCGGCTCGACCTCCGGCTGCTCCTGACCAACGTCGTTTCCGGTGTGTAATTACCCGTTTTTCGGGTAATTACACACCGAGATCCCTCAGTAGGGTGCGGGTGTGAAGAGGGAACTGCCGCGCGGATACCGCGAGCAACTCGATCTGGGTTACGTCTTTGGCAGCACGCTGACCTTCGCCCAACGACCCCTCGTGCCCGATGCGGGGATGCTCGCCGATTGGCAACCGGATGTCGCGATCATCGGCGCGCCCTTCGACTTGGGCACAACGAACCGTCCCGGAGCGCGGTTCGGTCCGCGTGGAGTGCGCGTCAACGCCTACGAGCCGGGCACTTACCACCTCGACCTTGGCATCGAGATTTTTGAGAACCTCGAGGTAGTCGATGCGGGTGATGCCTACTGCCCGCACGGCATGGTCGAGGCGAGCCTCGATAACGTGAAGAAGAAGGTTGCCGAAGTCGTGCAACTGGGAATCACGCCGATCGTCATCGGTGGAGACCACACGATCACGTGGCCGTCAGCGACTGCCGTTGCCGAGAAGTATGGATTCGGTCGCGTCGGCATGGTGCACTTCGACGCGCACGCCGACACGGCCGACACAATCGACGGCAACCTGGCGAGTCATGGCACTCCTATGCGCAGGCTCATCGACAGTGGTGCGATTCCCGCGAAGAACTTCGTGCAGATCGGATTGCGTGGCTATTGGCCGGGTCCGGATGTGTGGACGTGGATGGCCGATCAGGGAATGAAGTGGCACATGATGGATGAGGTGCATCGTCGCGGTCTCGACGCGGTGATCACCGATGCGATCGCGGAGGCGACCGACGGCGTCGACCACCTTTACGTGAGCATCGACATCGACTCTCTCGACCCCGCTCACGCACCGGGAACCGGCACTCCCGAACCGGGAGGCATCGCAAGCGTCGACATGTTGCGTGCGGTTCGTCGCCTGGCGCTCGAAACCCCGCTCGTTGCGTTCGATGTGATGGAGGTGGCGCCTGCCTACGACCATGCCGACTGCACGGTGAACGTGGCCCATCGGTTGATCATGGAAGTTCTCGCAGGGCTCGCCTCGAAAAGGCGTCAGGGTCGGCCGGCTAGTTGAGAGCGCACGGCATGCGCTTGATGCCGTTGATGAAGTTGCTCTGCAAGTAGGCCGGGTCACCGGTGATCTCGAGGTTCGGGAGACGGCGGCGAATTTCGTCGAACATCACGGCAATCTCGCGGCGCGCCAGGTTTGCGCCGAGACAGAAGTGGGGTCCACCGGCCCCGAAACCGACCTGGGGCGGCTGAATGTCGCGGCGCACGTCGAAGGATTCCGGGTTTGCATACACGCGCTCGTCGCGGTTGCCCGAGGCGTACCACATCACCACTTTTTGGCCGGCCTTCACGGGGAAACCGTTGATGTCGGTGTCCTCCGTGACGGTTCGGCGGAAATGGATCACCGGCGTCGCATACCGAACGATTTCCTCGACTGCCGACTTGGTGTTGGACTCGAAATTGTCGAACCAGATCTTGCGTTGGTCGCGGTGGTCGGTCAACAGTTTCATGCCGTGGCTGATCGCGTTGCGTGTCGTTTCGTTTCCTGCCACGACGAGAAGAATGAAGAACGACCCGAATTCCTGTGATGTCAGCCGCTCGCCATCGACTTCGGCCTGCATCATCACCGACGTGATGTCGTCGGTGGGGTTCTTGATGCGGTCCTCACCGAGTGCTTGGGCGTAGCTGAACATGCTGAGACCGGCGTTGAGCAGATCGTCGAGACCGGTCACGAGTTCCGGGTCGCCGACGCCGAGGATCGTGTTGGTCCAGGTGAGGATCTGCTTGTAGTCCTCTTTGGGAATGCCCATCATCTCGCAGATGATTTCGAGCGGGAAGCGCGAGGCGATCTCTTCGACGAAGTCGAATTCGCCGCTGGGGAAACGTTCGATGACGTTGTCGACGACTTCCGTCGCTTTTGCGACCACGTACTCTTCGACACGCTTGATCTCACGCGGGGCAAAGCCTCGCGAAACGATCGAACGCAGACGGAAGTGCTTCGGGTCGTCCATGTTGATCATCGAGCCGAAAAACTCGTTCAGTTCCACGGTGAGGTCGCCGATGTTCGAGCCCTTGCCGCTGCAGAACAGCTCGGGGTGACGACTCACATGCCAGATGTCGTCGTGGCGGGTGAGAGCGAAGTACCCGGGGCCGCGGGGAATCGGCGAATTCTCGAATTCCCATTCCTCGAAGAACTGGTACGGGGACTCCTCGCGCAGGGTCTTGAACGCGCCGTAGCGCCACGAGCGGTCCTGTATCCAGAACTCCGGGTTCGAGAGGTTGATGTCCGAGAGGGGGACCTTGGGCAACGATGAGGCCTGTGTCGACATGTCGTGAGATTATGCGCTCGTGGATAATCACCACGAAGCCCTCCCTGAAATTCGGATGATCGAATTCACGTTCTTCGTCGACGCCGAGACGTACCTGATGTCGGGGGGAGAACTCGCGGCAACCGAAGACGAACTCTTCGATGCCGGGATCGAGCGTGTTGACGTGCCGACCGAATTCGGCCATGACCTTGGCGAGCGCGTGCCGGTGCGGGTGGTCGGTACGGCCCGCGGCCTGCGGTGGTACGCGGGCCTCTTGAATCTTCACGACCCCCTCCAGCACGAGGAGCTCACAAGAGTGATCTCGGCGCAGAATCGTGCAGAAACTGCACCTCCGCGCGCCGAGAACCCTTGGGGTGGCTAGGGTTTTGTCGTCTCAGTCCACAACAGGGGGAACCATGGCTGAAGCCGTCATCGTCGCAACCACCCGCAGCCCGATCGGCCGCGCATTCAAGGGGTCGCTCGTCGACATGCGACCCGATGATCTGTCCGCCCAGATGGTGAAAGCCCTGATGGCCAAGGTTCCTCAGGTGAAGGCCGACGACATCGAAGACTTGATGATGGGCTGCGGCCAGCCGGCCGGCGAGCAGGGTTTCAACATCGCCCGAGTCGTCGCCATTCTTGCCGGTCTCGACAACGTGCCGGGAGTGACGGTGAATCGTTACTGCTCGTCGAGCCTGCAGACCATCCGCATGGCGGCACACGCCATTCGTTCGGGTGAGGGGGACTGCTTCATCGCCGCGGGTGTTGAGTGCGTCAGTCGCTACGGTGCCGGCGCCAGTGACTCTGCGCCGAACGCGGTGTTCGCCGACGCGGGCAAGCGCACGAAGCAGCGTTCCGAAGGTGGCCAACCCGCGTGGACGCCGCCGCAAGGTTTGCCCGACATCTACATCGCGATGGGCCAGACGGCCGAGAACGTGCGCGAGGTCGAGGGTGTCTCGCGCCGCGAGATGGATGAGTTCGGCGCGCGCTCGCAACAGCTCGCCGTCGCGAACCAGAACAACGGTTTCTTCGAACGTGAAATCACACCGGTCACGCTTCCCAACGGCACCGTGGTGTCGAAGGATGATGGTCCCCGCGACGGAACGACCGTCGAGGGCCTCTCCAACCTGAAGCCGGCGTTCCGCCCCGATGGTGAGATCACTGCGGGGAACGCCTGTCCGTTGAACGACGGCGCAGCTGCCGTGATGGTGATGAGTGACACGAAGGCGAAGCAGTTGGGCATCACCCCGCTCGCGCGCGTCGTCGCGTCGGGCGTGTCCGGTTTGAATCCCGAAATCATGGGCCTGGGTCCGATCGAGGCGATTCGTCAGACACTCAAGCGCGCGAAGATGACGATTGACGACATCGATCTCGTCGAGATCAACGAAGCGTTTGCGGCGCAGGTGATTCCTTCGGCGAAGCACCTCGGCATCCCGATGGACAAGTTGAACGTGCACGGCGGTGCGATCGCACTCGGTCATCCTTTCGGCATGACGGGTGCTCGCATCATGGCGACGTTGATCAACGGCCTGCAGCACGAAGACAAGACCTTCGGCCTCGAGTCGATGTGCGTCGGCGGCGGCCAGGGCATGGCCATGATCATCGAACGGCTCAGCTGACGCTTCGCCTTGTGATCATCGAACGGCTCAGCTGAACTAAATCAGTTTGTA
>JBBANY010000095.1:1232-6673 GCA_040401695.1 Ilumatobacteraceae bacterium | reverse complement strand
ACGAACAACGGAGCGCGCACACCGGTTGCGGTCGCCACTTCGGCGCGCAGTTCAGACCACTGTTCCAGCGCAACGACGCACGGGGGGCTGAGCGGAACACGGCGCTCTTTCGAGCCCTTGCCCCACACGGTTGCCGCCGCACCGCGCAGGTCGATGCTCGCAAGCGTCAGCGAGCACAGTTCGCTGACGCGCAATCCGCTGCCGTAGAGCAACTCGACCACCGCGGTGTCACGCGCGAGCCGCCACGGTGGGTCGTCGACTTCGAGTTGGTTGCCCGACAACAACGCATCGAGCTGGTCGGGTCCGAGCACGCGAGGCAGGCGTCCCTCGCCCTGGGGTGAACGCACACCGATGGTGGGGTTCGCGACCCGTCGTCGGCTACCCGCCGACTCACGCACGAGCCACCCGAAGTAGCGACGCAATGCGGCGAGCTTGCGTGCGACCGTGCGTTTGGCGTGGTCGTTGCGGGTGAGGTGCGCCAGGTACTGCTTCACTTGGGCGCGCGTCACGCCCTCGGGCTTCTTCGTTCCGTTGTCGGCAGCCCATTCGGCGAATTGCTTGACGTCGGTTTCGTAGGCCAGGCGTGTGTTGTCGGATGCCGACGTCAGCGACCCGATGAAGTCGTCGAGGCGCCAGTCACGAAATGAATTCGTCCGCGTTCCGCCCACGTCTCAACAGTAGAGCCTCCCACCATCCGGCTTCCTCCACCACCCACCCCGTTGCTTCGAGACGCCCGAGCGCAAGGGCGAGATCGGCAAGCGTTCGCCCCGTTGCGATCATCAGGTGGTCGAGGGTGACCGGGCCGCGACTGCACGCGTCGAGCACGACGACGTCGCGCGGGTCGGGCGCGACGCGCTCGTCGCGCGTCATCGCATCGATGTGTCGATGGTCGAGCGCGAGCACCGAGAGGATGTCGGCGGCACATGTCACCGCGCCACAGCCCTGCTGGATGAGCAGATTCGTTCCCGCCGCACTCACGACTCTCGGGGAACCCGGCACCGCGAGAACGTCACGTTGACGTTCGATCGCCTGGCGCACGGTCGACATCGACCCGCCCGATTCCCGCGATTCGACGACCACCACCACCTCGGAGAGCGCGGCAATCAACCGGTTGCGGCGCGGGAAGTGATGCGGTTCGGCCGGCGCCCCGGGCGGATGCTCCGACATGAGCAGTCCGTGCTGCGCGACCCACTCCCACAGAGAGGCGTTCGCCCGGGGATAGACGACGTCGAGGCCACTGCCGACCACCGCAATCGCCCGCCCGTGTGACGAGGCAACCGATGGGTCGAGCGCAGCACGAACACCGTCGTGAGCCGCACCGTCGATTCCCTTCGCGAGACCCGAGACCACGTGCACGCCGCCGAGCGACAGGCCTTCGCCGATCTCGCGTGCGGTGTAGACCCCGGATGGCGTCGGCGTGCGCGTTCCCACGATTCCGACGCGCCGACCGGCGAACAGATCAGTGTCGCCGCGATAGAAGAACACGCCGCACGGCCCGGGACTCGCAGCAACGACGAGCGGGAATCCGGGCCCACGGACCCATGCGACTTCGATCGCGAGTTCCTCGCAGCGCTCGCGCATCCTGCCCACCTTGTCGACGTCGACACGCGCGCCGTGCGACCGCGCCTCGGCGGCTGCACGTTCGAACGCCTCCTGTGGATCGTGAAGCACAAGCAGCCGGAACGCCGTCGTCGTTCCGCAACCGGGAACCTGCGTGAGCGTGGCCGCGTAGGCCCAATCGGGGTGCTCGGTCATCGTGCGGCCCCGACCCGGGCGCGCAGTGCGATCGCCTCGTGCACGTGATCGATGCACACCACGTCCGAAAGATCGTTCGCGAGATCTCCGAGCGTGCGCGCGACACGTCGCACACGGTGGTAACCGCGTCCGGTCAGCCGACCCGCCTCGAGTTCGGCCAACAGCAGGGCACGGGCCTCGGCAGCGAGCGGGGCGTACTCGTCGATTTCTGCAATCGACAGCCTCGCGTTCGGTTTTCCCTGGCGCGCATCGGCGATGCACCGCGCGGCATCGACGCGCCGTCGCATCACCGCGGTCGACTCCGCCGTGCCGGAGTCGACGAGATCGACGGGCGAGGTCGCTGCGACCGTCACACGCAGGTCGAATCGGTCGAGCAACGGACCGGACAGTCGGCGCAGGTAACGCTGGCGTGCCGAGTCGTTGCACACACACGACCCCGGCGCACCACCACCACACGGACACGGATTCGTGGCCCCGACGAGAAGGAATCGCGCCGGCAACGTGACCGTCGCCCCGGATCGCGCGAGGCGGATCTCTCCGCTTTCGAGCGGTTGACGCAGTGCGTCGAGGACGCTCGGTGCGAACTCGCCCACCTCGTCGAGGAAGAGAACACCGCCGTGCGCCAGCGACACCTCACCCGGACGCACGACGCCCGACCCACCGCCGACCATCGCAATCATCGAGGCGCTGTGGTGAGGGGCCCGGAACGGCGGCAGTCGTACGAGACCACCGAGTCGTTCGCCGGCCGCAGACCTGATCATCGTCGCGGTGAGGGCATCGTGACCGTCGAGTGGCGGCAACAGACCCGCAATGCGTTCGGCGAGCATCGTCTTGCCACCCCCGGGACCACCGACAAGCAGCAGGTTGTGGCCACCCGCGGCCGCAACCTCCGCGGCACGACGAGCGACGGGTTGGCCCCGCACGTCACCCATGTCGACCGACGACACGACGTCGTCGACCGGCATGCGCGGATCAGGCGCCCGCCACTCGACGACACGCTGCAGGGCGAGCACGACGTCGCTCAGCGAATCGGCGATGCCGACTCGTCGCGGCTCGGCAACGAGTGCATCACCACCGGCCGGCGGCGCAACGACGACGTGCAGATCACGCATCGCGGCAACGAGTGGCGCGGTACCGGGAACGTGCTTCAGCGAACCGTCGAGCCCGAGCTCTGCAACGAATCCGATCCCGTTGGTCGCTGACTGTTCGACCTTGCCCTGCGCGACCAGAATGCCGACGGCGAGTGCGAGATCGAGGCCCGAACCACCCTTGCGCCTGTCGCTCGGTGCAAGGTTCACCGTGATGCGACGGTTCGGCCATTCGAATCCACTCGACAACAAAGCGGCGCGAACACGGTCACGCGCCTCTCGACACGCTTCGTCGGGAAGTCCGACGACACTGAAGCCGGGAAGACCCGCGCCGATGTGCACCTCGACGCTGACGGGCGCGCCTTCGATACCGAACAACGTCGAGGAATTGATGCTTGCGAACACGTTCTGCTCCTGCCCGTCGGGGTTCGACACACTGTGAAAAGATGAAGTCGGTGACGTACGTGCGACTTCTCCCCCATGTGTGTCGACGTGGCGCAATCTCGGCAATCTGCGTCCTCGCGTTTGCGACGTCATGCGGCGGCACCGACCGCACGGCGACGAACTTCTGTCGTCAACTCGCACAAGAGATGCCCGGCATCGCGACGGTTCCCACAACGCAATCCGAAGCAGACGTGCTGGTGTCGCGTTATCGCCGACTCGGCGAGGTGGCACCATCCGCGGTGGCCGACGACTGGAGCACGCTCACCTCGATGCTCGAGGACGCAACGAACCTGAACACGTCGAACAGCGAAGACGTCGAAGCGTTCACGAAAGATGCCTTGCAGGCGAACAAGGCGGCCGGGCGGGCCCTTCAGTGGGTAAAGGACACCTGCGGCGTGGACCTCAGCGGATTTCCCCCCGCTTCACAATGACCTTGTCGACGAGGCCGTACTGCTGTGCCTCTTCGGCCGTGAACCACCGATCGCGTTCACTGTCGGCCTGAATCTGCTCGATCGGCTTGCCCGAGTGCAGCGACGTCAGTTCCGCCATCTTGCGCTTGATGTGGGCCAACTGCTCGGCCTGAATCGCGATGTCGGTGGCCTGACCACGCAGGCCTGCCAGTGGCTGGTGCATCATGATGCGCGCGTTCGGAAGCGTGTAGCGCTTTCCCTTCGTGCCTGCGGTGAGAAGAAACTGCCCCATCGAGGCCGCGAGGCCCATGCACACCGTGGCGACGTCGCAGGAGACGAATTGCATCGTGTCGTAGATGGCCATTCCCGCGGTGATCGAACCTCCGGGGCTGTTGATGTAGAGCCAGATGTCGGAATTCGGGTCTTCACCCTCGAGATAGAGAAGTTGAGCGCAGATCTGGTTGGCCATGTCGTCGTTCACGTCGGTACCCAGCATGACGACGCGGTTCTTCATCAGGCGACCGAAAACGTCGAAACGGGGGTCTCCCGACCCGGCATCGAAAGAGGCGGGGATGGAACCGGCGGGGAATGGCATCGACGACGTCATGGGCGTGAGGCTAGTGCGGCAACCCCGCCGGCAGCCCACTTCGGGCAGAATGTTCGGGTGATGGATGACGACGACGAACAATTCTCGCCGAGCACCGACGAACTCCTCGGCCACAACGAGAACTTCGTCACGCAGTTCGCAGACCACGGCCTTGCTCTCGCGCCGCGCCGTCACCTCGCAGTCGTCGCGTGCATGGACAGCCGCATGGACATCTTCCAGATGCTCGGTTTGGCCCATGGCGATGCGCACATCATCCGCAACGCCGGCGGTGTGGTGACCGATGACGTGGTTCGCTCACTTGTCCTCTCCCAGCGTCTTCTCAACACGCAAGAGATCATTCTCATTCATCACACCGACTGCGGATTGCAGAAGGTGGAAGAGGCAAAGTTCTACGCCGACCTCGCCTTCGAAAGTGGCCTGAAACCGTGGTGGTCACTCGAGGCGTTCGACGACCCGTACGACGACGTGCGCCAGAGCATCGGGAGGCTGCTGCACTCCCCGTTCATCAAGCACAAAGGTCACATTCGCGGCTTCGTCTACGACGTCGACAACGGCCGACTCAACGAAGTGCCGGCAGATCCACGCCACGTCTGATTCCGCTGAACACCACACCGACGCGCTCTGACGCGGCGACACGCTCAGCGGCTCGCAGTGTGATCAGACCCGCAAGACCCGCGCTGCCGGTCGGCGAGACGTCGATCGACGTCGCACGGTGCGCCATCGCATAGGCGGCAACGACGTCGGCCTCGGGTGAGACGACCGGGAATCCGCCGGTCTTCGTCATCGCATCGCACACCGCGACCCAGTCGTAGGTCTCGTCGTCGAGGATGCCGTCGGCCAGAGACGCCGGCTCTGATTCCCAGGGCCACATGCACTCGGCCCATCGCGGACCGGCGTTCGCGGTGCCACCCGTCGTCGCAGCCATGCGCCATGCCCGTTCGAGGGGTGCACACCCGTGCGTTTGCACCGTGATGAGAGCACCGTGCAAGCCCGACAGCACGAATGCCTCGCCGATCCCTGCGGCGAACGCCCCGCCGCCGACCTGCACGAACATCTTCGTCAGGGCATCGGCACCGAGTTGATGGACGATCTCCCAACCAATCACGCGACCACCGTCGAGACACCACGCGTTCTCGG
>JBBANY010000095.1:0-1132 GCA_040401695.1 Ilumatobacteraceae bacterium | reverse complement strand
CACGACGCGATGGCCAATTCCGGCCGCGTTGCGGCATTCCACGGGGCGAGACCGCGTGACTCGGCGAGCAAAAGGTGCAGCAACTCGGTGAAGAGATGGCGCGCTTTGTGTGAACCCGCGACGTTGTGCGTTTCGTCCTTCACCCACACGCCGCCGGCGGGGGCGAATCCCAGTTCGTCGGACAAACGCGACTCGCGCGCGATGGGGGTGAAGCGAAAACCCGTGCCCGCTACCGAAGCAACGAGCGCATCGGTTCGTTCGATGAACGAACGACGTTCGTCGTCGTTCAGTCCGGCCGATGCAGCGAACGCATCCCACGCCAACATGCGACGGAACGCGACGAACGGATTGTCGGAATCGTCGGGAACGAATTCCGCACCCGCGTCGTCACTGTCGATCGTCAGCACGTGATGGCGATCATCCCCCACCGCATTGGGGCAACGCCACGAGAGGGCCGTCGAAACGGGAACCACCGTGCCGCACGACGCGCACCTCAGGCGGCCGGCGACGACTGCGCGCATGGGCTACTTGTGCGCTGCGACGCGCGCGTTGAAGTCGGCGATCATTTCGTCCCACACCGGCATGTAAGCGCGGATACCGCGCCAGAACTCCTGCGAGCGGCGCGCCTCGAACACGTCGAGTGGCGTGCCCTGCTGTTCGACCCAGGTGTAGTAACCGAGGTTGAAGATGCGGTTGCGGTCGCGTTCGGTGCAGTCGATCATCGCGTCGGTGTTGACGTTGGCGAGGTGCTCGCCGTACACCTCGGCCGCGTCGGCACGGGTGAAGTCGTTGCCGAAACGGTGCGCGAGCGTCTTCACGCGTTCGCTCGGATACAAGGCGGAACCGTCGGTGGCGATGGTGATGAGGGCATCGTCGGAACCCAGTCCCAGCAGCTTCGCCGTCTTGATCGCGGCGAGAACGTTGCAGATCGCCGAGAAGCCGAAGTGCTCGAGATGCTCGAGCAGTTCGGTCGACAGACCGAGACGGTCGGCGAGGTACGCCTTGCCCTCGGGCGTGTTGAACAACACGTCGAGTTCGTCGGTGGCACGGTCGGACACTGCAACCACGACGTCGGTGTTCATCACGTTGTGGATGAGCGGAATGTGCTTGTCGCCGATGCCCTGGATGTTGT
>JBBANY010000094.1:0-6722 GCA_040401695.1 Ilumatobacteraceae bacterium | reverse complement strand
GTGAAGCCGTGCACGTGGATCTCGGGGACCGCGTCCTTCACCGCCTGCGCGACGTCGATGTAGTAGTTGCCGTCGAAGTCGGGGTGGATGCCGCCCTGCAGGGTCACCTCGGTGGCGCCCATCGCGGCAGCCTCGGCTGCACGATGCGCGATGTCGTCGAGAGTGAGAAGGTACGGGGTGCCGCGCAGATTCAGCGACAACTTGCCCTTGGCAAAACCGCAGAAGCGGCACTTGAAGGTGCACACGTTGGTGTAGTTGATGTTGCGGTTGTGAACCCACGTCACCACGTCGCCGACGGCCTCGCGACGGAGGTGGTCGGCGAACTCGGCGATTGCGTTGACCTCGCGGCCGCGAGCGCGGAACATCCGCATGATCTGCGATTCGTCGGGAAGATCGCCGCGGCCGACGCCGTCGAAGATTTCGGCGAGGTCGAGCGGGGTCTTCGACGCGCCGGGAAGCAGTGTCGGGGCGGGGTTCGTTGCGCCCGAGTACCACTGCGTCGACTTGTGTCCGACGAGAACGACCTCGGCACCGTCCTGCACGACGTCGGCGGCGCTGACCTTTTCGGGCCACACGGAACCCGGGTCGTCGCGGCCGAGCATCTCCGCATCGCAGCGGTCCTGGACGGCGAAACGCAGTGACGGCACGAGCCATTCGTTCGGTCGCGCGACGTACTCGGGGTAGATCGTGAGGCGCGGCGCGAGTTCGAAACCACGCTCGTTGCTCGCCGTGCGCAGAAGATCGAGCGCCGGCCAGGGGCGTTCGGGGTTCACGTGGTCGGCGGTCACCGGAGAGACGCCACCCCAGTCGTCGATACCCGCGTCGAGAAGAACGCCGAAGTCGTCGGAGAGGTTCGGCGGTGCCTGGAGATGCACCGAGTCGGGAAGAAGCAGGCGTGCGACGGCGATCGACCACATGTACTCGTCGGGCGGACACGGTGCGGCGTGTTGCATTCCGGTGCGCGGTTTGGGCAGGAAGTTCTGGACGATTACTTCCTGCACGTGTCCGTGACGTTCGTGCGACGCGGCGATTGCTTCGAGCGCGGCGATGCGATCGGCGCGGTTTTCGCCGATGCCGACGAGGATGCCCGTCGTGAACGGAATCTTCAGTTCGCCGGCCCATTCGAGCGTGTCGAGACGACGTTGCGGGACTTTGTCGGGTGCACCGCGATGGCAGGCAAGGCCGTCGCGCAGGGTCTCGACCATCATTCCCTGTGAAGGCGACACGTCCCGCAAGAGTTCCAGCTCGTCGCGGTACAGCGCACCGGCGTTCGCGTGGGGGAGAAGGCCCGTCTCGTCGAGAACCAACTGCGCCATCGCATGCACGTAGTGCACCGTCGAGTCGTAGCCGTTGGACGCCAACCACTTTGCTGCGACGTCGTAGCGCAGCTCCGGACGTTCGCCGAGCGTGAACAGTGCTTCGTGGCAACCGTGACGTGCGCCTTCGCGCGCGATCGCCAGGACCTGGTCGGCGGTGAGGTACGGATTTTCCAGTCGCGCCGGCGGCTGGGCGAACGTGCAGTAGCCACACGTGTCGCGGCACAGCATCGTGAGGGGGATGAACACCTTCGGCGAGAACGTGACGCGCGAACCGAAGAGGCCATCGCGGCGGGCGGCGGCGAGCGCAAGCAACTCGTCGAGCGGTGCGGAAAGTAGAAAGTCGTGCGACGGGCGCTGGGACGACATGTGAGAACCTCTCGTGAGGGTCGACTCGGATGTGAATGCCAGCGCTTGACGGAAGATGACCGGGAGCAAGAAATCCGGCCGACCCCCTAGATGTCGAGCAACGTCACCCTAGCCGACATTCACCGATGGAGGGCAGTGAAGAGAGCCCGCACGTTGTGGCTGCTCATTGGCAGCCGGTGCCCCGTGCGGCTGATGAATCCCAGTTGCACACCCGTGGCCGGGTCGAGCACCGTGAACAGTTGCTCGTGGCCGTCTTGGTCGACGATGACGTCGGTCAGCAGGGGCACGCCCGTGCGGGCGAGGGCTTGCTGGGTGAAGCCGGCGTTCAGCACCTCGATTGCGATGTGCTGGACCCCCGAGCCGTATTCGTCGAGGTGAGCGCGCACCGCCGGGTCGTCACCCGCGCCGAGCAGAACGACGGTGACGCCTCCCGCTTCGGCGAGGAACATCGCCGGGTCGTCGGTGGCCTCGACGCGAAAGCCCATCTTGGAGAAGAAGGTTCGAGCGGCGTCGATGTCGACGACGGCGACAACCACGTGGTCGATGCGGCACGCAACGGTGTCGAGTTCGGTGTCGCCACTCGGCTCGGCGACTTTCACGGGTGCGGCCTCGGGGCGTTCGAGTGCAACCTCGATGCGGTGCGTCTCGGAGAGAAGGGTTCGGAAGATCTGTTCGGCAAAGTCGGCGTCGATGCCCTCGTCGATGGCCCACTGCCGTCGGCTCGTCAACACCTGACGCACACGTTCGGGTTGGATGATGGAAGTGGCGCTCTTGGACTTCACGTCGGCGACGCGGCGGCAGACGTCGAGGCGCCGGGCGAGAAGTTCGACGATCCCGCGGTCGATCTCGTCGATCTCGTTGCGGAGAGCGGCAAGTTCGTCGTTCGTGCTCATGACTTGTGCGGTTCGATCAGCCGCTCGATGTGTTTGGCGAGAACGTCCATCTCGATGTTCACGCGGTCGCCGGCGCGACGCACGCCGAGTGTGGTGACGTCGGCGGTGTGGGGGATGACCGCGACGTCGAAGGTGTCGGGGCCGAGATTGAAGGCGGTGAGGCTGATGCCGTCGACCGTGACCGATCCCTTTTCGACGAGGTAGCGCATGAGGTGCGACGGGATGCGCACGCGGAGATCGGGCGCGGGGTTCACGACGGTTCCCACGCCATCGACGTGCCCGAGCACGATGTGTCCACCCAAGCGTTCGCCGAGCGCCATCGGCCGCTCGAGGTTGACCCGATCGCCGGCCTGTACATCGGCGAGGTTGGTGCGCGAGTAGGTTTCATCGCTCACCTCGGCCTCCCACCAATCGTCTCCGGCGGCGACGAGGGTGAGACAGCAGCCATTCACGGCGATGGAGGCTCCGAGGCCGCTGCCATCGAGGACCGTGGTCGCCGCGATGCGCAGACGTGACCCGTCGCGGGCGGCAATGGTGCCGAGCTCTTCGACGATCCCCGTGAACACGCGCCAAACCCTAATGCCGCAATCCTCGTTGCCGAGGGGGTTGGGGGAGGCCGACCCTCTCCGTAGCCTGACGAGGTCCGTCGCGGCCTCACCTGCGGCGGATGCCCGGGTCAGTCGACCCGAGCGACCCGTTCAACACCGAGCCCATCGGGCTCGAGAAGCGAGGCAGACATGCCGGAGAAATCCAGCAAGCAGACCACGATCGCTGCGCACCAGCAGCACGGTACCGACACAGGTTCCCCCGACGTTCAGATTGCGCTCCTCACCGACCGCATTAATGAACTGACCGAGCACCTGAAGACCCACCCGAAAGACCACCACTCACGTCGTGGCCTTTTGATGTTGGTCGGTCGTCGCCGCCGCATGCTCGACTACGTCCGCGATCGTGACATCCAGCGCTACCGCGATCTCATCGCCAAGCTGGGCCTGCGCCGCTGATCCTCCGGCGTGGGCATCCCACCAACGCGGTGGGTGCCCACGCCACAATTGAAATGCACCGAAGCACGTATGCGTCGGTTGTCAGTCGCCGAACCCGCGGACACGCCCATTGCGTCGTGGCCTGCCGCGAGATTGCCGACTGGGAACCGACACCAGCTCCGGTGCGCACGTTTCGCCAAGGTGGCGAAACGCACAAAGACGTTCTGCCGAGGAGGCAGAACCGTAGATAAGGAGCAGACAGATGGCTGATGCCATTCGCGTCTCTGGTGCCGTTTCCGGCACCGACAAGATCCTCGCCTTCGAAACGGGGAAACTTGCACAGCAATCACAGGGTGCCGTCGTTGCGAGCCTCGGCCGCACGACGGTGCTGGCCACCGCCAACGCCGCGAAGGGGGTGCGTGACGGCATCGACTTCTTCCCACTGACGGTCGACGTCGAAGAGCGCGCCTATGCCGCCGGAAAGATCCCCGGCGCTTTCTTCCGTCGCGAAGGCCGACCGACCGAGATGGCGATTCTCACGTGCCGTCTCACCGACCGCCCGCTGCGTCCCGCGTTCCCCGACGGGTACCGCAACGAGACGCAGATCGTTCTCACGGTCATCGGTGCCGACCAGACGAACCCGCACGACGTTCTGTCGATCAACGCGGCGTCGGCGTCGTTGATGATCAGCGGCATTCCCTTCGAGGGGCCGATCGGCGCGGTGCGTGTTGCGTACTCGATCGACGGTGAGTGGGTCCCGCACCCCACCTTCGAGGAAAGCGAAGCATCGACCTTCGAACTCGTCGTTGCAGGTCGTGAGCTCGAAGACGGTGACGTCGCGATCATGATGGTCGAGGCGGGTGGAACCGAGAAAAGCTTCACGTTCTACGAAGCCGGTGCGCCGAAGGTGAACGAGAGCGTTCTCGCCGGAGGCCTCGAGGCGTCGAAGAAGTGGATCAAGGAGTCGATCGCACTTCAGCGTCAACTGGTCGCCAGCGTCATCGCGACCAAGGGTCCGATCGAGCCGCTGTCGTACACCCCCGTTCTCGACTACACCGACGAGGTGTTCGCCGCGGTCGAAGCCTCGGCAACCGCCAAGTTGGCGCCAGCCGTGAGCATCTCGCTGAAGAGCGCGCGCAACGAGGCGATCGACAAGGCGACCGCCGAGACCGTCGCGGAACTGTGTGGTACGTCCGACGCCCCCGGTCGGTTCGCCGGCCAGGAAAAGGGCGTGAAGGAAGCCGTGCGCAGCCTCACCAAGAAACTGGTGCGCAAGCGCATCGTCGAAGAGGGGATGCGCATCGACGGTCGTGGACCACGCGACCTGCGTGCGCTCTCGTCCGAAGTCGGCATCCTGCCGACCGCCCACGGAACGGGCCTGTTCCAGCGCGGCGAGACCCAGGTCATGAACGTGTGCACGCTCGCCATGCCGCGCATGAACCAGATGCTCGACACGCTCACCCCCGAAACCGAGAAGCGTTTCATCCACCACTACAACATGGCTCCGTGGGCCAACGGTGAGACCGGTCGCGTGGGTTCGCCCAAGCGTCGCGAAATCGGCCACGGTGCGTTGGCCGAGCGCGCGCTCCTGCCGGTCGTGCCGAGCCAGGAAGACTTCGCGTACACCATTCGCCTCGTCAGCGAAGTGCTGTCGTCGAACGGCTCGACCTCCATGGGTTCGGTCTGCTCGTCGAGCCTGTCGCTCATGGACGCGGGTGTTCCCATCAAGGCGCCGGTTGCCGGTATCGCGATGGGTCTCGTGTACGCCGAGGGCAAGTACACCACCCTCACCGACATTCTCGGTGCCGAGGATGCCTTCGGCGACATGGACTTCAAGGTCGCCGGAACCGCCGATGCCGTGACCGCCCTGCAGCTCGACACGAAGATCGACGGCATTCCCGCCGACGTTCTCGCTGCCGCGCTCGATCAGGCGAAGGAAGCGCGTCTCGCGATTCTCGAGGTGATGAACCGCGCGATCGCGGCACCGCGTGCCGACGTCGCAGAAACCGCGCCGAAGATCGTCTCGTTCACGATTCCGCTCGACAAGGTCGGTGAGGTCATCGGCCCGAAGGGCAAGGTCATCAACACCATCCAGCAAGAGACCGGTGCCGACATCGCGATCAGCGACGACGGAGCGGTGGGCATCGTGACCATCGGTTCGCCCGACTCGCTGAAGGTGAACGACGCGCGCGAGCGCATCATGAACATCGTCCAGCCCCCGACGGCCGACCTCGGTGCCACCTACAAGGGTCGCGTCGTGTCGATCACGAAGTTCGGCGCTTTCGTCAACATCCTTCCCGGACGTGATGGCCTCGTGCACATCTCGAAGTTGGGCAAGGGCAAGCGCATCAACAACGTGGAAGACGTCCTGCAACTCGGTGACGAAATCGACGTTCGCGTCGATGACATCGACGACAAGGGCAAGATCAGCCTCACGCCGGTGGGCGAGGGCTACGAGAACCTGCCCGTCGACGACGGTGGCGAACGCCGCGAGCGCGGCCCACGCGAAGACCGCGGTGACCGTGGTGGGCGTGGGGAGCGCGGTGGACGTGGCGGTCGGGGTGATCGCGGCCCGCGCGAAGACCGTGGCCCGCGTGAGGATCGTGGTGAGCGTCGTGCGCCCAAGTCCGACGATGGTGACGGAGACGAGGCCGTCTCGGTCAGCTTCGAGGACGAGTTCGAAAGCGAACTCTCCGAGCAGCTCGGTGACCTCGGCCCCGGCCGCGACTCGGGACGCCGTCGCCACCGCTGACATCAGCGAACAAACGAAATCAGGACCACGACCCCGACCGACTACGGTCGGGGTCGTGGCGTCTTCTGGTGTGATTCGCGTCGGTGTCGTGGGTGCGGGTGGTCGCATGGGTGCCACCGTGTGTGGTGCGGTTGCAGCCGACCCGCAACTCGAACTCGTCGCAGCCGTCGACCCGGGGCACGTTGGCGCGTCGATTCATGGGGTCACGATTGCCAGCGACCTGAAAGCGCTCGCCGACGCAAAATGCGAAGTTGTCGTCGATTTCACGGTCGCCGCCGCGGCACGTACGACGTTGCCTTGGCTCGCGTTGCACGGCATGCATGCGGTCGTGGGTACCACGGGCTTCAGCGACGACGACATCGATGGGTTCCGTCGGGCGTTCACGGCGAGCAACTGCCTCATCGCGGCG
>JBBANY010000093.1:4214-6898 GCA_040401695.1 Ilumatobacteraceae bacterium | reverse complement strand
GCGCAACTGGTCGGTCGACGTGCGTGCGACACCACCCACGTACACGACCGATCGCGCGCCGACCTCGAACACGTGATGTGCCAACGCGGCCATGCCGGCCGCATTGTCGACGCTGACCAGCGGGGCGAGACCCGAAATCGCCGGTTGGTTGAACACGACGATCGGCAACTCGGATGCCACCATGCGCGCAACCTGGCGTGGTTCGATCGTCGCCGAGGCGAGAATCAGACCGTCCAATCGGTACTGACTGACGCCGTTGAGTGCGCGCTCGACGCCATCGACGTCGGCGAAGCTGGACACCACCAACTGCTTGCCCCGCTGCGCGAGCTGCAACGACAGTTCCGTCAGCACCCCTTGCCAGTACTCGCCGTGTGCGGGCACGACTGCCCCGACCAGGTTCGTGCGGTGGTTGCGAAGGCTTCGCGCAATGGCGTTCGGGACGTACCCCAACTTCTCGGCCGCGGCCAACACCCGCTCGCGTGATTCTTCAGCCACCAAATGGGGGGCGGAAAATGTGCGGGCGACGGTCGACTGCGACACCTCGGCCTCGCGCGCCACGTCGAACGACGTCGCACGGTTCGCTGATTTCTTGCCACCCTTCCCCACGCGGGGGAGTTTATGCATACGTAGTCATGAGCGCAACGGCGAAGAACCCTGACCCCGCGTGTGGCGGTGAATCTGTTGCCAGACAGCCACTTCGTCGAGCAGCACGTATTCGCGTCGTACTCCGTCGGGGCCGAAGTCTGCATGACAGATGACGAGTATGCACACAGGCGCACCTGTCGGATCCCCGAACATGCCGTGGCCCCCGTGCACCCCGGTCAGGGTGAATCGCACCGCGGCCCGCGCCCCGACAACAGGGTCTTCGCGGCCGATGCAGTGGTCGATACGAACCCCGGCTCCGGGAAAACTGCCCGTCAGGCCGGCCCAAAAATCACCGACGGGCCCCCAGCCGTGGCGGCTCGACCCACCCGGAATCTCGCAATGCACGGCGCGGTCGTAGGCCTCCTCGATCGATGCACCACGAAAATGACCCGTGAGAGCGTCGCAGTACCGAAGGCCCCACGACGAATCGTTACCCCGGCCCGCGTACACAAGTGGTGATCGTTCGACGTCACCCATCGGGTCGAGCGCCTCACCCCGCGCCAGTTCTGCCTCCACCAGTGCGGCAGCGAAGGCGCGCGGTTCGTGGCCCATCTGACGCACGATCGCCCCGAAGTCGCGCACCAGCCACTCGTCGAAAATCACGCCGTCACGCACGGCGCAGTCGGCGATCACGCGATACACCAACGACGTCCCCGTCGGGGGTCCGAAATACCCGGTCCCCAGGTGGGTCGCCGTCGACAAGATGCGGTGTGACGACATGTACCCGTGGTCCGGATCCGCGCTGTGGATGACGTCTTCTCCCAACAACTGGCGGTCGGGGAATTCGGCCAGAGTGGCATTCGTCGCGTCGATCACGGCCTGGTTACCCACCACCACACCGCTTGGCGACCGCACATAGAGATCGCGGGCGTAATAAGAGTGGAGCGAGTCGACGTTGCGCCCCTCCCAGATCTCCCGCGTAATCTTCAGGATGTAGTCGGGCAAGTCAGCAAAACGTTCGTCAAAACCGAGCACACCACATATTGACACCCACCCCCGCAGGTAGCCTCACCCCATGCTCGAATACGCCGCGCTCACCAGCGCCGACCCCTCGGAATTGGCCCGCCTGATGACCGAACGCTCGGCCCAGGGCTGGGAGATCCTCCAGATCGTCTCGACCGGCACCCAGGTCACCGCCTTCGTGCGCCGCGCCGCCATCGCCGGCACCGTCAATAACACCGCAACAGCAACGGCACCGACACCGACCTCAAACCCGACACCCACGTCACCCACGCCGATCAGCCAGCCCGCCGCGACAGCAGCCTCCAGCAACCCGGTCACCGCAACAACCAGCACATCCAGCAGCGTCGGCGACGCCGTTGCCCCCGCCGCCTGGTATCCCGATCCCTCGGGCCGCTACGAACTGCGTTACTGGAACGGTTCGGCCTGGACCGAACACGTCTCGCGCAACGGCCAACAGTTCACCGACCCGCCCGTCGCCTGAACCCCGCGGCACCACACCACCACACGCCCATGCGCATCACGCCCATCGGCCACGCAGGCATGCTCATCGACACCAAGGGTGTCAGCATCCTCTGCGACCCGTGGTTCGAACCCGCATTCTTTGGTTCGTGGTTCACCTTCCCGCGCAACGACAAACTCGACCCCGCACTCCTTGCGCAGCTCGAGAAACCCACCTACCTCTACGTCTCGCACATCCACGGCGACCATCTCGACGAAGCCTGGCTGGCCAACCACGTCGACAAATCGACACCGGTCCTTCTTCCCGACTTCCCCACGCGCGAACTTGAACGCACGCTCGGCAAGTTGGGCTTCCGCACCTTCGTGCGCACGCAACACGCAATCGCACAGTCCCTCACCAACGGCGTGTCGATTGCCATCCATGTCGAAACCAGCATCACCGACGGCCCCGGGGGCGACTCTGCTCTCGTCGTGATGGATGGCGACACCATCGCCGTCAACCAGAACGACTGTCGCATCCACGACACCGACGCACTGCGCAAGCACGGCCGTGTCGACATTCACCTGCTGCAGTACAGCGGAGCCATCTGGTATCCGATGGTCTACGACATGCCCGA
>JBBANY010000093.1:0-4114 GCA_040401695.1 Ilumatobacteraceae bacterium | reverse complement strand
ATGCCGGGCACCACCATCGACGTCACCCCCAACAGCATCGACGTCACACACCCCGTCGCCGACAACGAACTGCGTGACATCTGGGCCAACATCGGCACCTACCTCGCCGCCTACCAGGCCGATTGGCAACCGTGGCGCGCACAACACAAGGTCACGTGGCACGCACCCACCGACGCTCTTCTCAGCGAAATCCAGAAGTGGTTCCGACCACTCATGGCCATGTGCCCCACTGTGTCGGTTGGAATCGGTGGCAACGTGCTCATCCACACCACCGGCCACGACGATCTCGGGATACTTCTTCATTTCGAATACTCCGACGTCCAGCGCTACACCAACCAGCCGCACCGCTATCGCTTCGAGATCCAGCGCGAACTTCTCGAAACCGTCGTCGCCAACAAGGCCGTCGACTGGTCGAACGCGCTCTTCCTCTCCGCGCGCTTCCGCGCCTGGCGCGAGGGCGACTTCAACGAGAACGTCTACAACTTCTTCAAGTCACTCTCCAGCGAACGAATGGGTCGCACCGAAGTCGAGGCCTACCGCAAGGCCACCGAAACCCCCGCCATCGCCCAGGATGAAGTGCAGGTCGGCGACTACATCGTCGGCCGCTTCTGCCCCCACCGCCAAGCCGACTTCGGCATGTTCGGCGTCATCGAAGGCGAAGAACTTGTCTGCACCCTTCACGGCTGGCGCTTCGACCTCGCCTCCGGCGCTTGCCGCAGCTCAGTCGGCAAAAGCGTCAAGATCCGCAAACGCGCCTAACGTCCGAATCTCTCGCGCAACCACGCGGCCGATCGGCGCGCCATGTCGTCATTTGGGTAGAAGCGATCGAAGATTTGCTGGGCCCGTTCCTCCGACGCAACTCCGAGGATTCCGACAAGGGTTTCAAGATCGCCAAAGTCACGATTCGGTCGACCCGCGAGCAATTTCATCGCAAACATGATCTCGGGTGGGGCAATCCAAATGGTGACGTTGCCTACAGCGTCATACGTCTGCCATTCGTGTGGTTCGCCGAAGTCGGGAAGAAAAAGTCGCGCACCTGAGTTGAACCAGCCGTCAAGCAACTCCTGGCGCCGTCCGACTTCGTTGGCAATCTCAAACACTCTGTCATGGTCGCTGGGTGATGCGAGGACAACACAGTCAACGTCACGGGTTGGATCTCGGTCAGGGTTGTACTGCAGAGCCATTGCTGCTCCACCAACAACGACGATCCTGGCATCGAGGTTTTGCTCGGCACACAGTGTCATGACCTCGCGCAGAGCTTGGTCGAGGCGTTCTCGATTCACTTTCATACTGAAATCAGATCTTGCGTCTCTACGAAGACTCTGCGTCGACGCAACTCTTCGGGTGTCTCTTCCTCAACGCTTAGATCGCCCGTTAACGGCTCGTAGACCCACCATGGAGATGCCAATGGTTTGCTCTCCTTAACCCAAACAGGAATTGGCAATTTCAATTGATTGAGCTTCCACTCCACTGCACCAGCAAGGAGTGCGTCATAGCGTTCGTTCACTGGTATTGGTGGAGTCGCCACCAGCGCGGGTGCGACATCCCGAGGGACAACTCCAAGATCATCGATCAACTGAATGACCTCGCGGAATGCTCCGGCGGTGTCACCGTCCTCCAGTTGGCCACGAATCTGAACCGCGACATCGGATACGGTCACGGCAACCGTTGGCACGGCCACCAACCGATAGCGGCACGCCCTGAGGTAACGATCAAGGTTGGCCGCCGACAGTTCGACACGGCCGCTCTCTGCCCGAGCCACCTGCGACTGATCGACCCCCAACCGCCGTGCCAGTTCGGTTTGGGTCAACCCCGCCGCGCGCCGGGCAGCCCGCAGCCACAGCGCCGAGGTCTCATGACTCTCAACCAAACGCGAGCTTGATTTCGACTGCCGTGCCACGGCATCAGGGTATAACAGAAGTGTCATAACTGGCCCCTTATTTCAACGAGCCCACGTTCTGGCAAGAGGGGCCGAAGGCCAAGTACTGCAAAGGCAGAGGGTCGAAGTGCGACCGAAAGATTTCAGCCGGGAATGCGAGAAGCGGTCACCGACCGGGCCGGGGAACCGGCCCGCCGTGTGGTCCGTCGTATTCCTGCGCAGCCGCCACCAGCAATTCCGGATCGGCGTGGATCTCGGCGGTGTGCTTCCACTGAATAATGTGCTGGAAGAACGCCCGGTACGACTTCACCGAAGCACCCGCAGCCAGGTCAACCACCATTTGCTTCACGCACTGGGCCTCTTCGTCATCGGGCAACCACGACAACCACGGCAATTCGTCGACCAGGGCCGCCGCCACCAAGTCGGGGTGCGAGCGAGCCAAGCTGCGCAACGCACTTGCCGCCACCGTCGTCGCCTCATCGCGGTAGGTCTGGCGCCACACCGTGCTGAGAAGCAGGTCTTCGTCATTGCGGCGCGTCAACACCACGTCGTTGGCGTACGCCATCTCCGCAATGGGATTCGGCCCCCGCAGGAACTCACTGAACGTCACTGTTTGCGGGGCTTCCATGCCCGCATCATACCTCTGAAGAACTTCTGAAGTCATCACAACACCTTCTCATCGAGAATCCAATCGAAAAATCGAAAAGGGCCGAAGGCCAAGCACCGCCACCGCGGCAGAAACTCAGAATGACACAGGGGTGTCAGCTCGGCGGAGAGTCGCCTCGCCAACGTGAATCGCGATACGCGGCTACCCACTCGTGGGTACTCAACAACTTTCCTTTGTCGTCTTTCACCGCGCGCAAGCGACCGCGTTGGGCAGCGTTGCGCAGTGCATTGGCAGAAAAGTCATCCATGGCGGTCGCCAAACTTTCAAGCGACATCAAAGTCGATGATTCACCGATCGCCGGAACAATGAACTGATCGACGTTCACCTTGATGGCACGCGCCAGTAGTTCTCCGAGTGATCCGTAGTCACCCTCGTCGGCACGTTGCAGTGCACGCAGATACTTTGCACGATCACGCTTGAAGATCAACGCCGGGGGATACCCACAGCGCACCAAAATCAAGTTGTTCAACAGTCGCCCCGTGCGTCCATTGCCATCGATGAAGGGATGAATCTGTTCGAACCGCGCGTGCAATGCCGCAAGCGCTTCGACAAACGGCTGGTCAGTGACGGAACGCAAGCCATTGACATCACGCACCCAGTCAGCCATCAGGTGCTCGACATGTGTCCACGGTGGGGGTTGCATTCCGCCGTGGAACTGGTGAATGTCGCGTTGGCGCCACGCCCCCGGTGAATCGTGCGATGACGACGGACCGACCGGGGAATGCAACCACACAGCCTCGACCGTCATGGTGTGAACACGACGAACTTCGAACAGCGACAACAGCTCGCCGCCGACCCATTCGTTACCGCCAAGGCCTTGGCGGTACACCCACTCGGCTGCCTGCGAATACGCCAACACCTCGGAGTACTCACGGAATTCACGACCACCCGCCGTGCGTCCTTCGTCGAGCAAGACGCGGACTTCATCGATCGCCAGCGTGTTGCCCTCGAGCGCGGTCGAGTTGTGCGCCTCAAGTTGCCAAATGCGATGCCAAATCTCGCGCGCCACTGCCGGTGCCGGCAACCCGCCGAACCGCGCATGAACGTCGGCAACTGCCTCTTCCATCTCTCGATAGATGACGTTGCGAGCTTTGCGTCCGATCACAGCCTCCTCTAAGTTATCCACAGGAAATCCCAGAACTTGTGTTGTTTGATTTCTTTAAGAAAATCACACAAACGGTTGTGGATAACTTTCGGCAGTCCCCCGCCCGTCAGTGCCCGCAACAAAAGGGGCCGAAGGCCAAGCACCGCCACCGCGGCAGGAACTCACAGTGACACAGGGGTGTCGCGCCCACAGCGCGACCGGCGGGTCAGCGCTTCAGTTCGTACAGGAACTGATACGCAAACAACTGCGGGCGCAACTTCACCAACGCGCGGTCAATCGCGCGAATCGGCTTCAACTTCGCCGACACCGAACCCGACCCACCACGATCGGCCACGTCGAAAGGCAAACCGGTCGCACCAACGCGACGTACCTGATATCCCGCACCGCGGGCCAAGCGTTCGAAACTGCGCCGGGTGAAGAACCGCACGTGCGTGCGATCCAAAATGCCGCGTCGGTCGTAGTC
>JBBANY010000092.1:0-7373 GCA_040401695.1 Ilumatobacteraceae bacterium | reverse complement strand
CGGCAAGGGGCGTTTCACCTACACGGTGAGCGACGTCACGATCGTCGGACCGAACCAAACCGACGTCCTTCGCCCACAAAAAGACCGCACGCTCCTCACACTCATCACGTGCCATCCGCGCTGGAGCACCGCAAAGCGCCTGATCGTCGTCGCCGAACTCTCCTCGTCCGAGCCCATCGCAGCAACCACCCCGACCTCGACGCGACCGGTCGAGTCGACCATCCCGGCGACGGCCGTCCCGCCCACTTCGGTTCCGGAGACATCGGCACCTGCGGTCGAATCCACGGAAGCGGTCCTCGAACTCGACGGATGGTTCTCCGACACGGGGGCGGTACTCCCTGCGATACTCCTCGGTCTCGCGCTCGCGGTGATTGCGGTCGTGGCGCACTTCTTGCGGCGCACGTTGCGGTCACGCGGTCGACGCGACAGGCACGCACGTCTGGTGTCTTGGGCCGCGACCGCCGTGCCGTTCCTCGTGGTGCTTTTCTATTGGTACCACTTCATCAACATGCTGCTGCCCGCCAGCACCTGAGCCGCACCGACTGTCCGCGGTTCAGCGTCCGTTGAATCGCGGCGGACGTTTCTCCAGGAACGCCCGCGGGCCCTCGAGTGCGTCTTCGCTCGCCCACGCCCGTGCCCGCAATTCGTCGAAGCGCGCGTCGACGACGATGCGCTCGGCGACTGCTTCGAGACCACGCTTGTGGGCCTGAATCGTGATCGGCGCGAGCGCGGCGAGTTCCTCTGCCCACTCGAGTGCGTCGGCAAGACCACCCAGACGGTGAACGCCGCCTTGTGCGAACAACTGCTCGGCCGAATACACCCCCGTACCGAGCAACATGTGTCGCGCCACCGCCCAACCGAATTCGTGGCTCGCGCGTTCGATCGTCCATTGGTCGACCGCAAGGCCCAACTTCGCGGCCGGAATTCCGAAGCGACTGGTGGCGCTCGCCATGCGGAGATCGCATGCGAGTGCGAGTTGCGTGCCTGCCCCCATCGCCGGTCCGTCGACTGCGGCAAGCGTGATGCACGGCAACGTCGTGAAACCACGCAATGCTGCACCGAGCGCATTCGCAAAGTCGTCGCCCTCGACACCCGTCAGGTCGGCACCCGCACAGAACGCGGGCGGCTCGCCCGTCAACACGACCACCCGTGCCGCGCCTTCGACCGCGCGCTGGTGCGACACCATCGTTCTCAGCGTCTCCAGGTCGACGGCATTGCGTCTGTGTGGACGTCGAATCGTGATGATCGCAACGTGAGGGCCCTGCCAATCAAGGGTGACCGGACCACCACCCTCTCCGCTGGGACCTTTTTCCCCATTCAGCCCTACCATCAACATGACTGTATGACTTCTGGGAACCCCTCCCCCTCTTCGCCGGTCGACCCGGTCCGCGAGCGCCGCGCGCAGGTCGCCAAGTACACCCTGCTCGCCAACCGTGTCGGCTACCTCCTCTATGCGGCGACGATCGCCTGCTTCGTCTTTGCCTTCGCCCTCGGCTTCAACTCGACGATGGTCGGCGTCATGACCTTCGGTCTCGTCGCCGGGTCCATTCTCCTCGCACCCTCCATCGTGCTCGGCTATGCCGTGAAGGCAGCCGAACGCGAAGACCGCGAACGCGAACAGGCGGCCGGCAAATGAGCATGACCTCCGCCCGGCTCACCGCAAGCGAGCGGCGCGAGCAGCTGCTCGGTGTGGCGCTGAAGGTCTTTGCGCACAAAGGCTTCCACAACTCGTCGATGAACGACGTCGCCGATGCGGCCGGCGTCACCAAGCCGGTGCTGTACCAACACTTCGCCTCGAAGCGCGCGTTGTTCGCCGCCGCACTCGAGGCAGTCGGCGAAAAGATGATCGATGCGATCCATGCCGCGACGCAGGGTGCGGCATCCGGCCGTGAGAAGACCACCGCGGGAATGGTCGCCTACTTCCAATGGGTGATGGACGACCCCGATGCGTTCATGCTGTTGTTCGGAAGTGGCACCCGCCGCGACGAAGAGTTCGCCGCCGTTTCCGCGCGCATCGAGAAAACCACCGCCGAAATGATCGCTCCGCTCATCGACGCCGACGTCGACGCCGAGCAGCAGCGCATCATTGCCCACGCCCTCATCGGCATGAGCGAGGGCGCATCGCGTCACCTGATCCAACGCGGCACGAAGTTCGACCCGCGAGCAATCGGCGAGGAACTCGCGGCGCTCGCTTGGGCCGGCCTGCGATCCATCGGTCGCAAGCCTTCTTGATTCACCGCAACACGTAGCCGGTTCACCGTTGCACGTAGCCGGTTCAACGTTGCACGTAGCCGCGATACCCCTCAACGAAGCCGGCTGCACGTAGTTCTTCCGCCAGTTCGTTGTGCAACGCATACTCGGCCGGAGCTTGGCCGTTCACCTTGCGCACCTCGACCGACCGCACACGGCCGTCCTTGCCGAGCGCGGCGAGTGCAACGACGATGTTGCGCAACGTGAGTTGCGTCATTTGACCCAGGGGCACGAGGTTGCCCGAACGTGTGTCGTACCACGCAAGTGCAACACCCGCGTCGAGCACCACGACAGATGCGGCACTGCGGGCCGGACGCCCCGCGTTGTCGGGCCACGGGAGAACCGCACCGAAGGGCTGGGCCGGATCGGTGGATGCAAGAACGATCGGCGGCACGGCTTCGTCGGGGTGCAATTCGACATCCACCGTGTCGCGGAAACCCCGCAGTCGGTCGACCGCACCGGGCAACGCGAACTGCGCGGCACCAAGACCATCGATGAAGTAGCCGCGGCGAACATGGCCACGTTCCTCGAGCACCTTCAACACCCCGTACACCCCCGCAAAACCACCCGTCACCGATTCGGCGAGCACCGCCTCGCGTGTCAAGACGCCGTGGCGCTGCAGCAGCTGCTGGGCGATGGCGTGCAACTCGGCGGTTCCGACACGTTGGTCGGTCACGACGGGCGCTTCGAGTGCACTCCAGCGACCCGATCCGGCAGGTGGGCCCACCCTCGTCAAGCGCATCGAACGCGGCCGACTGGTGGGGCGCTGACTGCGACGGCCGGCGCCACTGCGCGCTCCGCCAAGCAACGCGCGCAACGGAGCGAACGTGTCGTTCGTGACCTCACCCGCCCACACCAGATCCCACAATGCACCGAGTCGTTCCGTGTCGGTTGCTCCGGGTGTCGCGGCGACGATGCCGTTCCAGAAACTCGCACCGCGCTGTTCGAGCACCGCGCGAATTGCATCGTGCAACGCACCGACGGGCGGTTCGGGCCGCTCGAGGGCCGGCAGCAGGTCATCGACCTGGTCGGCGAAGAAAAGTCGCACGCGGCCGTCGTTCGAGCCGATCGCTCCGGCACCCAGCCACACGACCTCACCGCTGGCGAAGAGTGCGTCGAGGTCGGCCGCGCGGTAGCCGCGCACACGTTGGGGCAACACGTCGGATTCGAGTGTCGATGCCACGATCGCCGCGCCCTGCAGCATCTGAATGACGTCGACGAGCGCATCGGGCCCGCCGCGTTGGCCCGACAACCGACCCGACGATGCGGGATCCGAACCCGCAACGCCGTGCCATGCCGGCAAGAAGCGCGCGAACACCTCTTGCTCGACCGGCTCGACCTCGCGCCGCAGCGCGGCGAGCGAGCGTCGTCGGATCTGTCGCAACACCTCGACGTCGCACCATTCGCGTTCGATGCCGTCGGGTCGGAATGCGCCGAGCACCACACGACCTTCGGCCTCGAGTGCCCGCAGCACTCCGGTGATGCGATCGGGGGCAACACCCAGCCGGCCCGCGACTGCGGCCACGAGGAATGGCGCGTGCGTGCGTGCGAACCGCGCGACGATCGCCTCGAGTGGACGCGCGACGGGCTCGGTGAAGTCGCGCGGCAGGCCCATCGGCAGGGCACATCCGAGTGCATCGCGGTAGAGAGCTGCGTCCTGGGCCGCGATGAATCGCTCTTCGCCGGCGATCGACACCGCGATGATGCGCCGTTCTCCGACGAGGCGTTCGATGGCTCCGTCGAGACCCGGTTCACAACGCATCGACACTTCGAGACGCGACAGATCTCCGACGCGCCGGAAGACGTCGTGCAACTCGTCGTCGTTGCGCGCACGGCGACCGTCGGTCAGGCACTGGGCCGACAGTTCCACGTCGGCGATCGCACCGGCGTCGAGGAGTTCACGCAGTTCCTCGGTGCCGAGCAGTTCGTTCAGCAGGTCGCGGTCGAGTGACAATGCCGCCGCACGGCGTTCGGCAAGCGGCGCATCACCCTCGTACATGTACGACGCGATCCAGTTGAAGAGGAGACTCTGCGCGAACGGCGAGGCCTTCGGCGTATCGACTGCAACGACCTTGATGCGCCGCGAGCGAACCTGGGTGAGGATGTCGCGCAGGCCGGGAACATCGAAGACGTCCTGGAGACATTCACGGCTCGCCTCGAGCAACATCGGAAACGAGGGAAACTTGCTTGCGACGGCCAACAAGTCGGCCGCCCGTTGGCGCTGCTGCCACAACGGTGTGCGCTGGTCGGGACGACGGCGGGGCAACAACAGCGCGCGACCGGCACACTCGCGGAACCTGGCGGCGAACAACGCGGTTTCGGGGAGCGCCGCGACGATCGCCTCTTCGATTCCTTCGGGGTCGAGCATCAGGTCGTCGAGCGGAATCGATTCGAGCGCCTCGGGAAGTCGCAGCACGATGCCGTCGTCGGCGTACATGGTCTCGACGGGCATTTCGAGACGCTCGCGGAGATGCCGCTGAATCGCCATCGACCACGGCGCATGAACCGGCACGCCGAACGGTGAATGAATGCAGACGCGCCAGTCCCCGAGTTCGTCACGGAAGCGTTCGACGACGATGGTCGTGTCGTCGGGCAACGCCCCGGTTGCCTCGGCCTGTTCGCTGAAATAGTTGACGATGTTCGCGGCGGCAAACGGGTCGAGGAAGTGTTCCGTGGCGAGAACGCCGAGCGCATCATCGACGGGCATCGCGCGGACACGGCGCTGGAATTCACCGACCGCCCGACCAAGCTCGACCGGGCGGCCGAGAAGGTCCCCGTGCCAGAAGGGCATCTTTGCCGGCTCACCGGGTGCCGGGCTCACGATCACTTTCTGGAATGTGATGTCCTCGATGCGCCATGTCGAGGCGCCGAGCAGGAACGTCTCACCGGGCCGCGATTCGTAGACCATCTCTTCGTCGAGTTCGCCGACGCGGGTGCCGTCGGGAAGAAAGACACCGTAGAGACCGCGGTCAGGGATGGTGCCACCGTTGGTGACGGCGAGACGCTGTGCACCGTCACGCGCACGCAGGCGGTTGGTGACGCGGTCCCACACGATGCGCGGCCGCAGTTCGTTGAACTCGTTGCTGGGGTAACGACCGGCGAGCAGGTCGAGCACGTTGTGGAGGATCTCGTCGGACACCTCGGCAAAGTTCGCGCAGCGCCGCACGACGACCGCCAGTTCGTCGACGGATGTCTCGCCGGAAATCGCCACGTGGGCAACGATCTGCTGGGCGAGGACGTCGAGCGGATTGCGCAGGTAGCGCGTGGACTCGATGGCACCGTCGACCATACGACGGGCAACGACCGCAGATTCGACGAGGTCCCCACGGTGTTTCGGAAACAACCGCCCCCGACTGGGCTCACCCACGCTGTGGCCCGCACGGCCGACACGTTGCAGACCCCTGCTGACTGCGCCGGGTGACTCGACCTGGATGACGAGGTCGACGGCGCCCATGTCGATCCCCAACTCGAGGCTCGACGTCGCGACGAGGCCGCGCAGTTTCCCCTTCTTCAACTGGTCCTCGATGATGACGCGCTGTTCACGCGCGAGCGAGCCGTGGTGTGCCCGCACCAGATCGTCGGCAAGTCCCTCGTTCGCGGCGAGCTCGTTCAGACTCGTGGCCAGACGCTCGGCCTGACGACGCGAATTGCAGAAGATGATCGTGCTGCGGTGCGCGAGGATCTGTTGGAGAATCTGCGGATAGAGACTGGGCCAGATGCTGGCGCGGCGCGGAGACAACGCAGCAGTCGCCGGGCCACTGACGAGTTCGGGTTCGGTATTGCGACGGCCGAGGTCAGCCATGTCCTCGACCGGCACGCACACCTCGAGCTCGAGTTGTTTGCGCACACCTGCATCGACGATCGCGACGGGGCGTGGCTGGCCGGTGGTGAACCCTCCGAGAAAGCGGGCCGTCTCTTCGAGCGGTCGCTGCGTCGCCGACAATCCGATGCGCTGCGGTTCGCCGCGGGTGATCTCGCACAGTCGTTCGATGCTGAGCATGAGATGTGCACCGCGCTTCGTGCCCGCCAGTGCATGGATTTCGTCGATGATGATGGTGTCGACGTTGACCAGCGTCTTGCGCGCCTGTGACGTGAGCATGAGATAGAGGCTCTCGGGCGTGGTGATGAGCAGGTCGGGCGGCCGACGCAACATCGCTTGACGCTCGCGCGTGGGCGTGTCGCCCGTGCGCAAACCGACCGTGACGTCGTTCAGCGTTTCTCCCCTGCGTTCGGCGGCGAGCGCGATACCGGCAAGAGGTGCGCGGAGATTCTTTTCGACGTCGAAGGCAAGCGCGCGCAACGGTGAGACATACAGCACACGCGTGCGCTCGGCGGCCGTCGGCGGTGGGGTCGACACGAGTTCGTTGATCGACCACAAGAATGCGGTGAGCGTCTTGCCACTGCCGGTTGGTGCGCAGATCAGCGTGTGTTCCCGCGCGGCGATGCGCGGCCAACCCGCCGCCTGGGGCGCCGTCGGTTGCGGAAACGACGATGCAAACCACTCGGCAACCGCGGGACGAAATGAGTCGAGCACCGTCTGCGACGCTAATTGAGCGGTGCGACAAGACATCCACCGGGACCCGGACATTAGGCTCATTTGCATGCCGAACCCCGGAGAGCACCACCCCGCTTTCGAGGAATACTGCGAGTGCATCTACGAATTGCACGAGGACAACGTTCCGGTGATTCAGGCCCGCATCGCCGAACGGCTGTCGGTCTCGCGGCCCTCGGTTTCGGAGATGGTGAAGCGCATGGAGGCCGAGGGTCTGTTGCGCACCGAGGGTGCGGTCATCAGCCTCACCGACGCGGGTCTCGAGCTCGCGGTCAGCGTCGTGCGCAAGCACCGCCTCGCCGAACGGTTCCTCACCGACATCCTCGGCCTGTCATGGGCGACGGCCCACCGCGAGGCGGGCAAGTGGGAACACGTGATGTCCGACGAAGTCGAGACCGCGATGGTGACGGTACTCGGCAACCCCACCACGTGTCCGCACGGCAACCCGATCCCCGGATCCGGTTTCGTCGCCGACGCTGCCTTTCCGCTCTCCGACGTGTCCGCAGGAGGCAACTTCACCGTCGCACGCATCCCCGAGACGCTCGAGTTCACCCCGGGGCTGCTCGATTTT
>JBBANY010000091.1:0-7813 GCA_040401695.1 Ilumatobacteraceae bacterium | reverse complement strand
AAGCAAAAGGCGGACGCTTGGGCCACCCGTGGGAACTCACTTCGGGGGTAATCCACTGCCATGAGCTTGAGAGCAAGCTCACCGATGCGCACGACCGGATCAAGAACAAGGCGTTTCGCAAGTACGTCGTCGAAGTTCGAACAGAGGTCCACGGCGTCTGGGCCGCGGAAGCCGTCTTCTTCCCGGTCGTCTGGTACGAGGGCAAGCAGCCGTCACCAGCAGAGATCGAGCACGATAGGCAAGCCGCCGCCAAGGCTGAGGTACAGCTCCGACACGCTCACCAGGGAGAAGCCGCCGCGAAAGCAGCCCTGGCAGAGCTCGCGAGGCTGTCGCCGCGGGCCTAACCCCAGTTAGAAACGCGCCGATTTTCGATTAGAAATCCCGAGTCGACATCACCGAAACCGGCCCCTGGCCTGGGCCAGCGACTTAGGTGCATACCCCACCATCGTAGGAAAGGCCCGGACCACACGGTCCGGGCCTTTTTCGTTCTCTGTCGCGCTGTTGCCTAGGGCTCTTCGCGCTCCATCGACATGGCCATGCCCGGCAACGACACCCACGGCTGGCGGTCGACGCACCACGCTTCGACGGTGGGGTTCACCGATGACTTGTCGTCGAGCACCCCCGCCTTCACCGCGATGATGCCGTTCGACTTTGCAAGCTCCGACACGATCGGCGATCCGCAGCCCGGACAGAATTTGCGGCGCACGTACACGTCGTCCTTGCGCTCACCGCGCTCTTCGAAGGTCTTCAGCTCACCGTTGACCTTCAACTGCGACTCGTGGGCTACCAGGTTGACCGAGAAAGCCGACCCTCCCTGTCGCTGACAGCGGTCGCAATGACACACCGCCGTGGCAATGATGTCGCCCGTCAACTCGAAGGTCACGGCTTCGCACAAACAACGTCCTGTGATCATGTCGCGAGAGTATCGCATTTGTACCCCTTCACTTTTCTCCTCTCCCGACGACAACTGAAGCGACGAAATCCTCGAGGTGCTTGTCGAAGGGCTCCTGTGGAAAGGCCCGGTAAAAGTCTCTGACCACGGCCTTCGTACTGCCGAAGATCGCGGCTACACGCGGCCAGAGGACCCGCATGTCGGCGACGTCATTGGCGGCGGCACGAGCAAGCTTCATGAGGAATATGTCCCGAAGCGAGAGACCAGTCACCTTGAGCCGACGGTGTTCGAACAGAACGACATCGTCGACAAAAGGGCCGGTCGGGGCGAATGCTCGTGCGTGATCATTCAGCCAGTTGGACGGCAGGTCGTTTCTTCGAGCGATGTTTTCAATGGCCCTCTTCACGACTCCACTGAGCGGGGTGATCGAGTCGATGTCCAGAGTCGACTCGCGAAGACCAGATAGTGCGAGATGGGCTCCTCCGACGATGCAGAGAATTGTCTGTTCAGTTGAGTCCAGCTCGTCGGCGAGCTCGATGAGAAGGGTTTTGATTGAAACTGAATCGAGGCGGGTTGGCTTGATCACGCACGAGTGAGTGCGTTCTTCCTCCAAATTGCGACGGGATCCAGAAAGAGGCCCCGTCGGGAAAACTCAATAGGGGTCCTGGTGCGTGCGGTCGATCGCTTCCGCGGCGTCCCTTGACTCTCCCATGGGCTCGCAAGCGGTTCGACATTGCGCGTCCAAGCGGGTCGACGAAAGCCGCAGTCGTGGGCGATCTTTTCGGCGATCGCAGCGAGAAGATTGTCGACCAAAGGTGAACCTGTGCGCGGCGGCCTTTGTCGGATTGCAAGGTTGGAGAGCTCTGGATGCAACGAAAGCTGATCGGTGAAGGAACGAAGCGACGTCCAGTCAGGCTCACCGGTTCGCGACGGACTCTTCATCCAGTCCTTCGCCACCGTGGCGAGGGTGTACGTCGCGGTCACCTCCGTTGCAGCGAAAGACGGATCCAAGCCCAAGGCATGTGTCAATCGCTGCATCGTCGACCAGCGTGGAGCTTCGTGACCATTCTCGATTCGCGAAATCGTGGGGTACGAAACCCCGGCCAAGTCGGCGAGTCGTCGCGTGGAGATTCCCAAGAACTTGCGTCGTTTCTGAATTACGACCCCAAAGTTTTCAATCATGTTATCAAAAACGCTAACAAAAATACGTAAAGATTTCTCATCTTTCTCCGCACGGGACACGTTGGGCTGAAGAATTAGGCTGACCGTGTGGCGGCGGCAAAGAAGGCATCAAAGAAGGCATCAGCCCAAACCGCGCGCCCCACGTCCGTCACTTCATTGACTTCACTCCGTCCTGTTCGACCGGCCCGCAAGGACTCCCGCCAGGAACTCATCGACGTCGCGATCGAGATCATTCAGTACCAGGGAGTCGATGCGCTTCGCATCGAAGATGTGTGTGAACGGGTCGGCGTTTCCAAGGGTTCTCTCTACTGGCACTTCTCCGACCGCGAGGGGCTGATTCGGGAAGCGTTGCTCGAGCAGCTCTACCGTCTCGGTGACGAGCAGTTGGGTGTTCTCTCTGCGGCGGTCGACACGGCTGCCACCCGCGATGAATACCTCATGCGCCTTGCCGGCGCATTCGTCGACCCGTTCGACAAAGGACAGGTTGAGGCTCGTTGGCAGCGCCTCGAGATGATCGCCACGACGCGCCGTGACCCGAAACTTGCAGCGATCATGGAAGAGATCCAGCAGCGTCACCATCGCTATCTCACCGACCTGATGGAAAAGGCCGCGGCAAAGGGCTTTCTCCGCAACGACGTCGACCCCGCGGCGATCGCCGCGTTGGTGACCGCAATCGGTCTCGGCTCGAACATTCTCGGGCTGCTCGGCGAAGACGGCCCGACGCCCGATGCATGGCAATCGTCGCTGCTAGTCCTCGTTGACATGCTCTTCCCACCCGCCTGAGCCGGTCTCGTCGCATCACTTTCGCCGTGCAGCGGCCCAGTGGACTCTTATAGAACGTTTCTCCGCTATGCCATACTTCTCGTATGGTGCAGGAGATTCGTACGGTCGACATACGTAAGTTCAGTTTTCTCCGGGTCTCCGCTGCGTCGATGATTTTTGTCGCGGGCGGTGTCATGCTGACAATCGCCGAACCCCCAACAGGTCGTGTGAATGCCGCAACGGTTGGTTCCGGTGCGTGCGTCCAGACGGTCGATAACTCGACTGGCGTCACGGTGACGTCTCCAACATCGAGTACCTGCCAAATCACGTTCGACTATCGGGGAGCCATGACGACATGGACCGTTCCACCGGGCGGCCTGACCAATGTGAGTTTCACGATCAAGGGTGGGGCGGGATCGGACAACATTGCCTACGACTATGTGAAGGGGCGCGGCGCCAGTTTCAGTGGCACGATTTCTTCGTTGACGGGTGGTAGCTCCGTTTATATCTCCGTCGGGAGAAACGGATCCCAATTTACGTCATGGGGTGGGAGCAGCGGTGGTGCAGGAAATTCCAACGGTGGATTTTACGGAGGGGGCTCGACCGACGTTCGTGTTGGCGGCACTGCAGCATCGAATCGTGTGTTGGTCGCCGGTGGTGGTGGTGGTGTAAGCGTTAACAACAACGCGATGTACGACGCTGCATCGTCGTCAAGTTCGTCCGGCGGCGGTAGTGGCCACACGCCCGCCATTTCAGGACCGCCCTATGTGTACGCGTGCAACTCCAATAGCGGTAACTCCGCGTCGGGTGGTGGCGCCGGCGGCAGCACCGACTGCAATTACGCGGGTGGCGGCGGTGGCGGCTACGCAGGTGGAGGAGGCGGTGGAGGAAACGGTGGTACCGGCGCCGGAACCGCCGGCGGATTCGGCGGTCGTGGCAGCTCGTACATCGATCCCGCATTCGCCGTCGCGTCGCCGGTTTCCACGAACTGGACAATCAGCAGCAACGCCGGCACGAACAATGGGTATGCGCTGTACACCAATCCGGGTGGAAGTCACGGATCTCTCGTCCTGACGTACACGTTGGCATCGAGTTCGGTGACCACTCAACCTTCCAACGGCCAGATAGGCGCGGCACTTCCTACACAGCCGCAGGTGACTCTCGTGCTCGGTTCCGGTGCGCCGCCTTCGCCCGTCACCGTGACCGCGGCTCTTGCTTCGTCGCCGTCGGCATCGGGTCTCCAGATTTCACCGGTTCTTGCCGGAACCTTGACGGCCACGACGAACGGCAGTGGTGTTGCGACGTTCACGGATCTGAAGATCAACGGGCCGACGGGCAGTTACGCCCTCACGTTTACGGCATCGGGCTATCCAGCGGCGACAAGCAACAGTTTCACGTTGACTGTGGGTGCCGCGTCCGCGTTGAAGGTGTCGACCCAGCCGACCGGTGGTGTGTCAGGTGGCGTAGTCACTGGTTCGCCCGCGGTGACGGTGGTCGACGCAGGTGGCAACGCCGTGACGAGTCATCCGGCGACCGCAGTGACGGTGACGTCGGCAACAGGCACCATCAGCGGTACGACGTCGGCGAACACCGCATCGGGTGTTGCAACGTTCACCGCTGCGACTCTTGCCGGTCTGGTCAGCACGCACCACACCTTGACGTTTGCTTCGTCGGGCCTGACAGGTGTGACGTCATCGACGTTCAACATCACCGCGGGCTTGGCATCGGCATTGTCGATCGCCACCCAACCCGTGGGTGGAGTGGCGATCGGAACGGCATTGGCGACGCAGCCGGTGGTGCGTGTGGTCGACTCGGCGGGCAACATTCGTACATCCGACTCGTCGACGGTCGTCACCGCGGCGATTGCATCGGGGTCGTCATTCGGAAGTCTGGCCAGCAACACTGCGACCGCGTCATCCGGTGTGGCGACATTTTCCGGCCTGAAGGTGAACGGCGCGGGCGGGAACTTCACGGTGACGCTCTCGGCACCCGGCCTTGCATCGGTGACTTCGTCCTCGTTCGCCATCAACCTCACATCGCAGGCGATCACCTTTGGCACGTTGACCAACATGACTTTCGGAGGCGCTGCCTTCGGTATTTCGGCATCGACGACGTCGAACCTCGTGATTGCCTTCTCGTCGACGACGCCGGCGGTGTGTTCGGTCACGGGAAACACGACAGCGAGTGCAGGATCCACGGGTGCGGTCGTCACACTGTTGGGTGCGGGTACATGCACGATCGCAACCAACCAAGCGGGTAACCATGTGTATTCGGCGGCAGGGCAACAGACACAGTCATTCACGGTGAACGCCGCAGCGCAGGCTGCTTTGACATTGACGAACGCCTCATCGTTGACGTTCGGCGACACGTTGACGCTGAAGACCTCGGGCGGCTCCGGCACCGGTGCGGTGTCTTATGCGTTGGTGGGTGGCGCGGGCACGGCGCAGTGCAGCCTGAACCCGACGACCGGTGCGATGACGTTCGGTGCGGCGGGTACCTGCAGCGTCCGCGCGACGAAGGCGGCGGACACGAACTACACGAGCATCCAATCGTCGACGCAGGTGCTGACGGTGGCAAAGGCTCCGCAGACGACCTCGATCACATCATCGGTACCAGCCAAGCCACTGCCGGGCGGGGATTACACGGTAACAGCGACTGCGTCGTCAGGTTTGACAGCGACTGTTGCTGTGTTGTCGGGCACGGGAACGGTGTGTTCGCTGACAGGATCGAAGGTCTCGTTCCTGGCCGCGGGCACGTGCGTGGTGATAGCAACGCAGGCAGGCAACGGCAATTATCTGGCAGCCGACCCCGAGGATACGCAGACCATCGTCGTGGGTTCGTTGAACCAGGCGATCACCTTTGCCCAGCCGGCGAACATGGAGTTCGGCGACCCCGATGTGGTGGTGGCGCCGACGGCATCGTCGGGTCTGCCGGTGACGGTGACGTCGGATACGGCGACGGTATGCACGGTGAGTGCCAACAAGGTTTCGATCGTGACAGTGGGGCGCTGTGAGCTGAAGGCAACGCAATCGGGAGACACGCGGTATGCCGCAGCAAGTGACGAAGTTCGGGTGTTCGACATCATCGCGGTGGTACCGAACTCGCCGACGATCAGCTCGGCTTCCGCATCGAGCGGTGCGATCACGGTGAAGTTCGTCGCGCCAAGTTTCGACGGTGGTGCGGCGATCCTCGGCTATCGATTGACTGCGACACCGACCGGTGGCGGGACCGTGGTGACGGACAACTCGTGCGTGACGTCACCCTGCACGATTAACGGATTGGCGAACGGCACCGAATACACGGTGACGGTTGCTGCATTGAACGAAGCGGGGACCGGCTCCTCCTCGACCCCGTCGCCGGCGTTGACGCCCGTGACGAACGCAATGGCGGTTCAGGCTCTCGTTGCCGCGGCAGGCGACACGACGCTTGCCGTTTCGTGGACGACGCCGGCTGATCTGGGTGGTGGCACTTTCACGCGCTACGAGGTGCGAATCCGCGCAACGGGTGGTTCGTGGCCAGGTGTTGCAACCCAAAGCGTGACGTCATCATCGACGACGTCGGCCACCTTGACCGGTCTCGACAACGGCACCGAATACGAAGTGCAGGTCGTGACGATCACTTCGGCCAATGCCGAGTCGTACGAGGGCAACACCGCCGTCGTGATTTCGATACCGCGGCGAGTGCCGTCGTCACCGCGAGAACTCACGGCCTCTCGCACGACACCAAGAGGTGTTCTGGTGTCATGGTCGGTGCCGGCAAGCAACGGTGGTGCGCCGATCACTGCCTACACGGTGACTCTCAGCGGCGGGGCAACCTGCGGGACGGTAACCGTCAGTGCGACAACGCAGGCCGGATCGTGCACCGCGACAGGTTTGTCGCTCGACACCACCTACACGGTCACAGTCGTCGCCGTGAACGTCGCAGGGTCGAGCAGTGCGGTGTCGACCACCTACACCACGCCGTCGTACCCGACACCGCCGACACCAGCGCCGACACCGCCGTGCGCGTCATGCATTGGTGAACCTTTCGATGGGCCCGACGAGCCGGACACGACTCCCAAGGACGCAAAGCCGGGCAGGATCACATTGCCCGACGGTGTGGTGACTGTGGTGCTCGAGGCTGCCGCGGGAACAGACGCGGTCGTCAACGCTGACACGCAACTGGAGTTCGCTCTCGGGGGCAAGTTGTCTGCGATCGGCACGGGCGCATTGGCAACGACGACGATGGCGACGTGGTGGAACCGCACCGCAACTGCGACAGGAACAGTGAGCGCGTCCGGCGGCGCGACGGTGGAGATCACCCTGCCGACCGGGACGACGGCCGGTGTTGCCAGCGTTCGCGTCGACGTGGTGTCATCGCTGGGCGTGCAACGAGCGTTCTACTTCGCGGTGAGAGTTGTCGCTGCCAGCTCGACGACTGCAACAACGACGAACGATGCAACTTCGACGACCACGACCACGACCACGACCACGACGACAGTGCCTGGTTCACCGGTCGTTACGAAGTTGCCCAACCAAGACGTGACAAAGCCGCGCAAGCCGGCGAAGTCGGGCACGTTCGAACCCGGTTCGGGCGAGTCGGAGATGCTGTCGTCGACAGGCAAGGTGTCAAAGGCCAAGACGGTGAAGACGCCAAGGGGTATCAAGATCGAAGGCGGCGGGGTGACGGTTGGTATCTCGCCGTCGAAAGGCACGAAGATGGCCAAGAACACTTCGGGTCAGATGGTCATCAGCGGTACCGGCAAGTTGAAATTCTCGAAATCGGGCCTGAAGCCCGGGTCGAAGGTTGTCGTCTGGTTGAGACCCTCGATGAAGCGACTCGCTGTCGCCAAGGTGAAAGCCGACGGCACGATCGATGTCGACGTCACATTGCCCGACGACCTGCCTGCGGGTGACCACATGTTGCAGATCGACATGGTGAACGCCGACGGAGAACAGGTCTCGATGGCCACGGGCTTCTCGATGAGTGCGAACCGGA
>JBBANY010000090.1:0-8452 GCA_040401695.1 Ilumatobacteraceae bacterium | reverse complement strand
AGTACACCCAGATGTACCCGGGCTTCGCCAAGACCGCACGCGACGAAGGCTTTGCAGAAATCGCCGACTGGTTCGAGACGCTTGCCCGCGCCGAGAAGAGCCACGCTGGCCGCTTCCAAGAGGGCCTCAACTCCCTCTGATCGGAAACGATCACGACATCGCGGGGCGTCGGTGAAGCCGGCGCCCCGCAACGTCGCGGCCATCCAACGAAGACCCACACCACGCAGACGACGAAGAGAAGAAGCACATGACGATCACTTACGACCCGAACCATCCGAAATACCTCGATGAGGCCGACGTTCGGGCCGAACTCACCCGCGTGTACGACCTGTGTCACGGGTGCCGTCTGTGCTTCAAGTACTGCACGTCGTTCCCGACACTTTTCAAGTTCGTCGACCAGCACGATGACCAGGACGCAGGAAAGTTGACGATCGCCGAGCAGGACCAGGTCGTCGACGAGTGCTTCCAGTGCAAGCTCTGCTACATCAACTGCCCCTACATTCCGGGCCAGCACGAATGGGCGCTCGACTTCCCGCGCCTCATGTTGCGCGTCGATGCGATGCGCCAGGCAACCAAGCAGGTGCCGGTGCGCAAGCGTCTCACCACCACGTTCATGGGCCACACCGATGCTCTCGGCATGGTCGCCACGACCATCTCGCCCGTGGCGAACAAGGTTCTCAATGCCCCTGCCGGCTCGGCGATCCGAAAGGTCGTCGAAAAGACCGCGGGTGTTTCCAGCAAGCGCCTCCTTCCGCCCTTTGCCAAGGTGCGTTTCTCGACTTGGTTCAAGAAGCGCGTGAAGCCGGTCATTGCCAAGCGTCAGGGCCGCGTTGCGGTCTTCCCGACGTGTCTCGTCGAGTACCGAGAGCCGGGGATCGGCAAGGACCTCGTGAAGGTCTACGAGAAGAACGGTGTCGAGTGCTCGCTCGCAGAGGGTGCATCCTGCTGCGGCGCGCCCTACCTGCACAGCGGTGACGTCGAGAAGTTCAAGAAGGTCGCGGCAGACAACGTCACGGCGCTCGCCGCGTCGGTGCGCCAGGGCAACGACATCGTCGTGCCCCAGCCGACGTGCGGCTACATCCTGAAGAAGGATTATGTCGACTACATCGGTGGCGCCGACGCCGAACTCGTCGCTGCCAACACCTACGACGCAGCCGAGTACCTGATGCGCCTCCACAAGGCCGACGACACCGAACTCGTCACCGAGTTCCCGGGTGAAGTGCCCGAAAAGATCACCTACCACGCACCGTGCCACCTTCGCGCGCAGAACATCGGCCTGAAGAGTCGTGACCTTCTCAAGTTGACAGGCGCGAAGATCAAGCTCGTCCAAACGTGCTCGGGTATCGACGGCATGTGGGGTCTGCGCGCGGAGAACGCCGACCTGTCGATGCCGATCGCGAAGAAGCTCGCCGATGAAATCACCGCAGCAGATGGCGACGAAGTGGCGGGCGACTGTCACCTCGCCAACACCGCGATCAACGAACAGACGGGCAAGGCTCCGAGCCACCCTCTGCAGTTGCTTGCGCGTGCGTACGGCATCCCCGAAGAGAATTGACGCAACACAACCAACAAAGAAAGGAAGACGAAGTGCCCCCCACAACCGTTTCCCGCAAACTGACCGTCGACGACATCCTCGACCTGCGTGCCTACGAAAAGGTGCGTGCAGAGAAGAAGGCCGCGACGATCGAGACCAAGCGCCGCCGTCGTATCGAACTCGGCACCGTCGTCACGGTGATGTTCGAGAGCCGCGACACGATGTGGTACCAGATCCAGGAGATGCTGCGCGCCGAAAGCGTGATCTCCGAGGAGGGAGTGCTCGACGAACTGCGCGCCTACAACCCGCTCATCCCCGAGCCCGGTCAACTGTGCGCGACGATCTTCATCGAGCTCACCTCGGATGCAGCAATGCGCGAGTGGCTGCCCAAGTTGGTCGGCATCGAGCGTTCGTTCCGGATCCGGCTGGCCAACGGCCGGGAAGTCGCCCCGGTCACCGACGAACAGCACGACGCCACGCTGACGCGTGAAAACGTGACGGCTGCCGTCCACTACATCCGCTTCGAGTTCGGCCCCGACGACCTGGCGGCCTTTGGAGAGGGGCCCGTGCAGCTGCTCTGCACCCACCCGAACTACCTCGAGGTCGCCGAACTGGCGCCCTTCACCGTCGCCGAACTGGCCGCGGATCTCGGCATTTAGTCTGAAAAAAGGGATTTGCGCCGCCAGTAGGGGCGGGTTTATTGTCCTCTGCACGGTGAGACATCGGTCACGTTTCGGGGGGAACGTGGCCGATGCCCACCAACTACGCGAGTTACGTGAAGTGGGGGCAGAACGTGACAATCACCGACATTTCCTGGCGTCAGAAGGGCGCCTGTCAGGGTCTCGACCCTGCGGTGTTCTTCCCGGACGAGGGCGACGAGGTCGCTGCCTCGGTGGCGATTTCGGTGTGCGGTACCTGTGACGTGCGCATCGCCTGCCTGGAGCACGCGCTTGCCTCCCGCGAGAAGGAAGGCGTGTGGGGCGGCACGACCGAGCGCGAACGTCGTCGCATCATCCGCCAACGTCGTCGCACCGCCTGAGGCAAAACAGGGCGTAGCAAACTTTCCGCCGCACGCGAGACTGGGTGCGTGACCGCATCGCACCCACGCCCGCTCGCCGACTTCGGTGGATGGCCCGCCGTACTGGGCACGCTGATCGCGCGTCGCGATCTCGAGCCGGAAGTCGCCGAAGCCGCGATCACCGAAATCCTCGAGGGGTCGGCAACGCCGTCGCAGATGACGGCATTCATCGTCGCGTTGCGCGCCAAGGGCGAGACGGCGCCGGAACTCGCCGGAATGTTGCGTGCCGTGCGCGCGGCCGGGCAACGCGTCGATCTTCCCGCTGATGTCGCGAGTCGCGCGATCGACATCGTCGGTACCGGTGGTGACATGTCGCAATCGTTCAACGTGTCGACGCTCACGGCTTTCGTCGTTGCCGGCGCGGGTGTTCCCGTCTGCAAGCACGGCAACCGCGCGGCGTCTTCGAAGTGTGGCGCAGCCGACCTGCTCGAAGAGTTGGGCGTCGCAGCCGAGCTTGATCCCGTCGGCGTCGCCGAATGCATCGCAGAAGCGAACATGGGTTTTTGTCTCGCCGCTCGATTCCATCCCGCGTTTCGTTACACGGGTCCGTCGCGGCGCGAAATCGGCATCTCGACCGCGTTCAACCTGCTCGGGCCGATGGCCAACCCGGCCCCCATTTCGTCGATGCTCGTCGGCGTCGCCGTGCCGTGGATGATGCGGCCGATGATCGAGGCACTCGGGTCGCGCGGCGTGCGGTCGGCGTGGGTCGTGCACGGGCACGGAGCGGTCGATGAAATCACGCTTGGCGGACCATGCCGGGTGATGGCGCTGCGCGCGGGCGAGATCACCGAGTTCACGGTCGATGCTGCGGACGTCGGCTTTTCCAATGCGCCACTCGAAGCGATCAAGGGCGGCGACGCCAAGGAGAACGCGGCAATCGCGCGTCGCATTCTCGAAGGCGAGGCGGGGCCCATGCGCGACACCGTGGTGTTCAACGCAGCGGCTGCACTGCACGTTGCCGGTGTCGCGGCCGACCTGACTGCGGGGCGCGTGCTGGCCGAGGCATCGATCGATGGTGGTGCCGCCGCGTCGGTGCTCGACCGACTCGTCGTCGCGAGCGATCGCGCGGCCAAGCGTCTCGAGCAATAGGTCAACGCGAAACAAGTGGTGGCAAGTCGTGACGATCGTTCGCGTGCCCGGTAGTTCCGCCAACTTGGGTCCAAGTTTCGACGGACTCGGCATGGCCCTCGGGCTCTACGCCGATGTCGGCGTCCTGGGCGTCGACGATGTGCCCGAGCGCGGAAAGGTCGCCGACGAACACCATCCTGCGACGATCGCGTTTCGCAGTGCGGGTGGCAACGGCGACGTGTGGGTCCGCAGCGAGATTCCCATGGGTCGCGGGCTCGGATTCAGCGGTGCGGTACGCGTCGGTGGGGCCGTGCTCGGTGTGCTGCAGTCGCGTCACGCCGCTTGTCTCGACGTCGGAATGACGCAGACGGTGATCGACGTGACCGCGCGGCTCGAGGGCCACGCCGACAACGTTGCGGCATCGCTGTTGGGCGGTGTGGTGGGAACGAACGGTCGTCGTGCGGTGAAGGTGCCCCTCGGTGGCCGCCTCGCAGAGGAATTGGTCGTCGTCGTGTGGATTCCCGACTTCACCACCTCGACATCGGAGTCGCGCGCGAAAATGCCGGGGACCGTGCCCTTCGACGCGGCGGTGTTCAACGTGACCCACACCGCGCTCCTTGTCGCGGCCCTCGCCGCAGGCGACATCGACGCCCTGGGTGAGGCCATGGCGGACCGTCTGCACCAGGACCTGCGGTTGGCGAAGGCGGAACCCAGCCGCGCGGCAATGGCGGCCATGGTCGAAGCCGGTGCGGTGTCGGCATGGCTCAGTGGCTCGGGGCCGACGGTTGCCTGTTTCGTGCGGTCAGGCGAGGCCGACCGCGTGATGGCCGCGCTGCCGACGAACGGCCGTGCGCGGGTCGTACCGATCGACCATCAGGGGGCGCGGCTCGTCGACGTGTGACACCCCGTTGTCACGCTGTGTACATGACGACAAACGAAAGCCTCACCATCGATTGCGACACCTGCTGCATGCGCGACACCGATGCCTGCGGCGACTGCGTGGTCAGTTTTCTCATCGGTCGCAACCCCGACGAGGCGGTCGTTCTCAGCCTCGACGAGGCCCGTGCGGTGAAGTTGCTCGCAAACGCGGGAATGGTGCCTACGCTTCGGCACCGTGCCGTCTGACGCGCAGTCCCGTACCGAAACGGCACTCCACGACTACGCCCGCCACGTGTGCGACGTCGGCACGCGAGCGGGTCTTCATCGGGTCGGAATCGCCCCTGCGAGTCGGTTCGATCGAGCTCGCCGGGCAATCGACGACAGAAACGCCCGTGGTTTGGCCGACACGATGCAGTTCACGTTTCGCAACCCCGCACGGTCGACCGATCCGTCGACGATCGTGCGCGGTGCACGCTCGATCATCGTGGGTGCGGTGGCCTACCACGAGCCGGCTCCGGACCGTGCATCTGCATCACAGTCGACGTCGGCTCGTGTGGCGCGTTACGCATGGCGCGACAACTACGGGGCGCTGCGTGCCGCGCTCGGTGCGGTTGCCGAAGAACTGAAGTCGGTTGGTCACCGCGCGGTGGTCGTGGCCGACGAGAACGCGCTTGTCGACCGCGAAGCCGCGTACCTTGCGGGCCTCGGTTGGTACGGAAAGAACGCCAACCTCTTGCTCGTCGATGCGGGAAGCTGGTTCGTGCTCGGGGGAGTCGTGACCGACGCGGTGCTGCCCACATCGACACCCGCAGCCGATGGGTGCGGATCGTGTCGACGATGCCTCGACGGTTGCCCGACCGGTGCGATCATCGAACCCGGTGTCATCGACGCCGCGCGGTGCCTTGCGTGGGTGATTCAGAAGCCCGGCATGGTCGATCGTGCGCTGCGTGAGGCGATCGACGACCGCATCTACGGATGCGACGACTGTCAGGAAGTATGTCCGCCTTCGACGCGCTCGGTGCGTGTTTCGCTCTCGCGGCGCGGCGACGATTCGCAGTTGACGGCGAGCATCGACCCTGTCGCGATCCTGGCGATGAGTGACGCGGAAATCATGTCGCGATTCGGCCGCTGGTACATCCACGACCGCGAGGCGCGGTGGGTGCGACGCAACGCCCTCATCGTGCTGGGAAACCGGGCCCGTCGCGACGATGTCGCAGCCCGCGATGCGATTGCACGGAGCCTTGTCGACGACGACCCTTACGTACGGGCGCATGCGGTGTGGGCCGCCGGACGTGTGGGTCACACCGATCTTCTGCCCGCCGGCGACACGAGCGACGTGGTTCGTGCGGAATTGCGAGACCTGCCCGCACCGCGTGGGTAACACTGGAGTCACATGGCCGGCCGTCACCTTCTCGTCACCAACGACTTTCCGCCCAAAGTCGGCGGCATCCAGTCGCTGTTGTGGGAATGGTGGCGTCGCCTGCCTTCCGACCAGTTCGCCGTGCTGACGAGCCCCTACAAGGGTGCTCGCGAATGGGACGCACAGCAGCCGTTCCGCGTCGAACGCGTTCGTGAGTCGGTGTTGTTGCCACACCCGTTGATGGTGAAGCGCATCAACGACCTCGCCCGCGACTTCGGGGCCGACTTCGTGGTCCTCGACCCGGCCGTGCCGCTCGGCATCATCGGCCCCAACCTCGATCTGCCTTACGCCGTCGTGCTGCATGGCGCAGAGGTCACGGTTCCCGGGCGGTTGCCGGGTTCGCAGCAGGTGCTCGGACGGGTCTTGCGTCGCGCGACTCATTGCATCGCGGCGGGCAACTATCCCGCGCGCGAAGCCGAACGTGCCGCCGGACGCGCATTGCCGACGACGGTCGTGGCGCCAGGCGTCGACACCGATCGATTCCGTGTTCTCGACGATGTCGCGCGCCGTGCGGCACGCGAACGGTTCGGGATACCGATCGATGCCGAGTTGATCGTTGGGGTGAGCCGGCTCGTGCCACGCAAGGGCTTCGACACCGCGATCGCGGCGGTCGCGCGCATGGCGCGAGCACGACCGAACCTCGAACTCGTGATCGCTGGTGCGGGCCGTGACGAGGGTCGCCTGGCCCGACTCGCGCGCGACCGTGGCGCACCGGTGCGGTTCCTCGGTCGCGTGTCGTTCGAGGATCTGCCGTTGCTCTACGGGTGCGCCGACGTGTTCACCATGCTGTGCCGCAACAGATGGCTCGGCCTCGAACAAGAGGGCTTCGGAATCGTGTTTCTCGAGGCCGCCGCGTGCGGTGTGCCGCAGGTGGCGGGTGCCAGTGGTGGGGCGGCCGAGGCGGTGGATGACGGCGTCACGGGCATCGTCGTCGACGACCCCGACAACGTCGACGAGGTCGTGAACTCGTTCGAGCACCTTCTCGATGACGATGCGGTTCGCCGATCGATGGGGGCGGCTGCGCGGGTACGCGCTGAGGCCGAGTTCTCGTACGAAGTGCTTGCCGAAAAGCTGTGGAATACGCTTCGAACGCTGCCATGACCTCCCAATTTCGCATCAGCGCTTCACCGATCGTTCGCTTCAACCTCCTCGCGTCGGTGTTCTTTGCCGTCGTGGCCGTGGTCAGCGCGATCATCTTCGACGATGCCTTTCGCGTCGTGATCGTCGTCGTGTCGCTTGCGCTCTTCGCAGTCGGTGTCGCGACGTTTCTCATCGGCTTCTTCGCCGCGGTGCAGCGCAGTCGTGAAAGCGAGATTTCCGTCTCGCAGTTGTACTTTCTGACCGGCGAGACGGCGCCACGCAACGTGAAGGTGCCGATGCTCGCCGCATTGTCGGTGCAGACCGTGGTGGGAATCGCCGCGGCCGTTGCCCGACCGACAACCGACGGCAAGGCGGGAAGCGTCCTTGCTTTCGGTGTGCTGGTGCCCATGCTCGGGCTCGGACTGAATGGACTGTGGGCCAGCCGCCACGGCATTTTCGGTGACCGTGGCGGGCCGGCCGAAGCAGACAATTCCTCCGCCGACGCAGACGAATAAGCCGTGCGTCGGTGCTGCCGTGCGCCACAATGGGGGCATGGCCGACACCGCCAAGCAAACGACCGTCATCTCCGCGTCGCCCGAACGCTGTTTTCAGGTTGCGACCGAATTCGAGCGCTATCCGGAGTGGGCCAAGGACGTGAAGGAAGCGGTCGTGCTCGAGCGTGACGCGCAGGGCCGCGGCACGAAGGTCGAATTCCGCGCATCGGCGCTGGGTCGCAGCACGCACTACACGCTCGGCTACACCTACGGAGACTCACCGCTCACCATCGCCTGGCGCCTCGTCGACGGCGACATCATGCGCACCCTCGACGGCGACTACATGTTCGAGGCGGTTTCCAACGGCACGCTCGTGACGTACGACCTCTCGATCGACCTCGTGATTCCGCTGCCCGGCTTCGTCAAGCGGCGTGCCGAGAACCGCATCTTGCACACGCTCACCGAGCTGAAGTCGCGCTGCGAAGCCTGAAATCGCCCCCGGTCAGGCGACCCCAATGAGAAGACTGGGCATCGACATCGGTGGTACGAAGACCTTGTGCGTCGTCGTTGACGGCACCGGCGGCGACACGCGTGTCGTCGAAGAGCGTCGAGTCGCGACCGATGCGACGGGTGACGCGGTCGCTGCAGTTGTCGGTCTTGCTCGTGGATTCGAAAACGTCGCATCCTTGGGGTTGGGGATCGCGGCTCTCGTCACGCGTGACGGCACCGCGGTGACGACGACGCATCTGCCGGGTGTGCGCGACGTGCCGCTGCGCGCGGTGTTGTCCGAGCAGTTGGGCTTGCCCGTGGTGGTCGACAACGACGGCACGTGTGCCGCAGTTGCCGAGTGGCGACTCGGCGCCGCACGCGGGTACGACGAGGTGCTGGCCGTCACCATC
>JBBANY010000089.1:1480-8491 GCA_040401695.1 Ilumatobacteraceae bacterium | reverse complement strand
GGCGACTTCGAAGTCGAGAGTCACGCAACGGGTGACGTGCTCGTTGTCATTCGCGTGTCCTGACCCGACCACAATGGGGGTGTGAACCTCCACGATCTCGTCGCACTCGAAGCGCACGGCCCCGACACGTTCGTCGGCATCGGCCACGCGTATCCGTGGGGCGGTCTGTACGGCGGTCACATCGTCGCCCAGGCGTTGTCTGCTGCGGCCGCCACCGTCGACCCCGCATTCATGGTGCATTCGCTGCGCGCCTATTTCATACAACGCGGTGACAACTCACAGACGGTGCGCTACGAAGTCGATCGCATCCGCAACGGGCGTAGCTTTGCCACGCGGCGCGTCGTTGCCCGTCAAGAGAAAGGCGCGATTCTGAACTTGGAGTCGTCGTTCCAGGTGCCCGAGTCGACGACCGAACTGGATGCGGTGTCGTTGCCCGTCGGCTTGGTCGGCCCCGATGAACTCGACTCTGAATCGTGGAGCGATGTCTTCGACAGGCGGTGGATCAACGGCGAGAACGTGCCCGAGTCGCGTCGCAACGTCACGGGATGGTGCGGCGCATGGATGCGCGTGACGACCGACGTCTCCGATGCGCAGTTCGAACATCAGTGTGCGCTCGCCTACATCTCGGACGACCTGCCGACCGATGCCGTGTTCGTTGCCTTGCCCGAGGCGCGTGAAGCGGGCGAGGCCGGGCAGCGATTCAGCGCGAGCCTCGACCATCAGATCTGGTTCCACCGTCCACACCGCTCCGACGAGTGGCACTTCTATGAAATGTCGTGCACGGCATTCGTCGGTGGCCGGGGACTCACCTTCGGCCACGTGTACGGTGCCGACGGCACGCACGTGGCGACGATCGCTCAGGAAACGTTGGTGCGCTGGCGGACACCCTCGACGTAGGGGCTGATCGCCGCATCGATGAGCGGCACGAGCCATTCAGCGTATTTCGTCGTGATGTGGTTCGAGTCGCGGTACACGAGAAGGTTCCCCACGATGACGGGACACGCCTTGTCGGTGCACATCCAGTTGGTCACGTCGAGAACCTGCGCGCCGTTGTTCACCGCTGCGGCGATGTTCGTGTCGAGTCGAGACTGGCGAATTCCCTTCTCGCGGGAGAACGCGCAGTTGCGAACGGTCGAGACGTTGTTCGACAGACAAATGGGTACGTCGCGGCCCGGGTACGGCGTGTCGGTGATGAGAACAGGCTCGGTGCCCGCGGCCCGCAGCTCGGGGATCAGTTCGGCGAACCCGTCGAGCCACACCTGATCGGGGAAAGGTTGCTTCACGCCGACCTGCTGCAATCGGTTCGAGTACGAGATGAAAACAACCGCGGCGCGTTCCTCCGCGAGGCGCTTCTTCACGTTCGCGCGCCACGGTTCACATTGTGGATACGTTGCGCCGACGGTCGAGTTGTAGGTGATCTGTTCGATCGGTGTGCAGCCGAGTTTCGTGAGAGACAGCAGGCGCCATCCGCGTTGTTTGGCGATCATGTCGAGCGCGTTGAACCATTGAGCCGCGTGTGAATCGCCGAAAAGTGCGACGGTGAACGACGACGACGTGTCGCCGAACACGCACTCGCCGGGTTCGGTGGAGCCGGCATCGAGGTGGCAGCCGTCGTCGTAGATGATCGGTTTGTCACCGGTTGCACCCGCAAGTGACGGCTCGAGGTTCTTCGGCACCTTTTCCGTCGCCACGCCTTCGATCACCGCGGCGAGTGGTTCGGTTGGACTGACAACGGGCGGGGGAGGTCCGGCAGGCAACGTCGTTGTCGTGTCGGTGGTCGGTGGAACATCGGTCGAACCTGTGGCCACCGGCACGGTCGAGTCCACGCTCGTGCCGACGCTCACGCTCGTCGAGGTGACGAACGTCGGTGTCGTTGCGACGACGTCGGAGGCCAGGTCGATCGACTTGTTGCGCAACAACAGTCCCGCACCGACACTGACGACGACGAGCAGGGCCCCGAGGCCGAGCGTGAGGTTGTTGCGAGTCGCAAGGCGACGCGAATGGCGCACCGGGTTCTCGACGAACCGATACGACAGATCCGCAGCGACGACCGACCCGGCGACGAGTGCGATGCGCTCGGCAACCGACAGAGATCCGCCGAGAGCGGCCTCGCCGATGATCAGCGCCGGCCAGTGCCAGAGATAAATGGAATACGACCGCGCACCGATCCACTGCATGACGCCGTGACGCAGCACAACCACGGGACCGCGCGTCGCATCGTCGCCGGACGCGAGAACGAGCGCCGTGCCGATGACCGGTGCGAGTGCGAGAACACCGGGGAATGCCATCGCTTCGCTGATCACGAAACACGCCGCGACGATGACCGCGAGGCCGATCCATCCGCCGATGCCGCGGAGTCGGGGCGACAGCGCGACCACCCGCGGCCATGCGATCGCAAGGAGTGCACCGGCACCGAGTTCCCAGGCCCGCGCGTGCAGGCCGAAGAACGCCCAGGGTTGCGATGCCGAGGTCTGCCAGATGCACACGGCGAACGATGCAACGGACACTGTCGCGATACCAATGGCGGCACGCGACGTCGCGCGCGCACCGCGCCACAACAGCAGTGCGAGCAGTGCCGGCCACACGACGTAGAACTGTTCCTCGACGGCGAGCGACCAGTAGTGCTGCAACGCCGAGGGCGGCAACGCCGACTGGAGGTAGTCGGTTCCGCGCTGCGCGAAGACGATGTTCGCCACGAAGCCACCGCTCGCCACCGCATCGGTGCCGAGGTCGCGAAGGCGTAGCGGCTCGAGCCAGATGTTTCCGGCGACGACGGTGCCGACGATGACGAGGCAGGATGCCGGCAAAAGACGTCGTACGCGCCGACCGTAAAAGCGGGGCAGGGAGACGTGACCCGTGGCGGAATGTTCACGCAGCAGCAGACTCGTGATGAGAAAGCCGGAGACGACGAAGAACACGTCGACGCCGATGAATCCACCGCGCAGACCGAGGAAGTGGGCGTGATACAAGACCACGACGCCGACTGCGACGGCGCGCAGGCCCTCGATGTCGCGACGAATCTCAGCGGCCACGTGAAATGTCTAATCGCTGCGCATGACGAAACTCTGGTGGTCGAGACCGGCGTCGATCCGGTGACCTTCCGCTTTTCAGGCGGACGCTCTGCCGACTGAGCTACTCGACCGTGTCGGACGTGATGTCCGAAACGCGGTCCCGACGGGACTCGAACCCGCGACCTCCGGCTTGACAGGCCGGCGTGAACTCCAACTTCACCACGGGACCAGAAACTGGCCTTGCAATGTTTCGGCTATTTCAATATTCAATTCGTTATTCGGTTTTCGCACCCCCAACGGGATTCGAACCCGTGCCGCCACCTTGAAAGGGTGGTGTCCTAGGCCACTAGACGATGGGGGCTAGTTCGACTCCGCTGGAGAGCGAGTGAAAACTATCGGGGTTTCGGCGGGTTTCCCCCGTTGGGCACGGCGGCCATCGCCGCGGCAACCGCGGCCTCGAGAAGCCAGCCAAGGTACGAATACAGGTGGGCCTGGGCCGCAACGGGGTCGTCGGGGTCGTCAGTAAGCCGGCCCGTGTCGTCGACGTCGTCTTCGGATACGTCCAGCATCGTGCCGAGCAGCAGCCGCACGGCGTTGAGCGACTGGAGCAGCAGGTCCATGTCGCCCGCCTCGAGTCGGTCGCCGTCGCCGACGACCTCGGTCACCCGAGAAATTGCGGTGAGGCGCGATGCGACGAGCTCGGAACGCATCAGCTCGTGGTACTCGGCATCGCGCTCGGGGTCGTCGTGGTAGGCGGCGGGGAAGAGGCGTCGCAGCGCAGGATCCGACGTGTCGGCCTGCGTGAGGACGTCACGCAACTCACCGAAGAGATGCACCATCAGTTCGCGCACATCGGGCGGCAGGTTGATGCGGTACGAACCGTCGGCTTGCAACTGGAACGGCCCCGAGGCCCGGCGGCGCATCACTTGTCGGTGCCGTCTTTTTGCATCGTCGCCCACAAACCATGTTCATGGAGCCGGTAGACGTCGAGTTCGGCTCGCTCGCGCGGGCCACTCGACACAACTGCACGACCCTTGTGGTGCACGTCGAGCATCAGTTGAGTCGCTTTTTCGAGGCTGTACCCGAACAGTTTGCGCAGCACAAGCGTGACGTACGACATGAGGTTGATCGGGTCGTTCCACACGATGACGACCCATGGCGAATCGGCCGTCGTGTCGACGTTCTGATCGAGGTCGACTTCTTCGCGAGTCGAGGGCACCGTTGATGGCACGGCACCATTCTGCCCGTACCATGGCGTTTCCATGGCTGTGAACGCCCGTCCGATCGTCCCCTCGCGTATCGCCCGCAAGGCGTTGTCGCACGGTGGGTCGCGTACGCCGCGTTCCGTGGTCGGCGGGTTCATCGCCCTCACCAAGCCCCGCATCATCGAACTTCTCCTGGTGACGACCGTCCCGACGATGGTTCTCGCCCAGCGCGGGTGGCCCTCGACGGCGCTCGTTGGAGTGACCCTCCTCGGTGGGGCACTCGCCGCCGGCGGCGCGAACGCACTCAACATGGTCATCGACCGCGACATCGACAAGTTGATGGAGCGCACGAAGCACCGTCCGCTCGTGACGGGTCTCGTGTCGCCGCGACAGGCCATCGTTTTCGCATGGACGCTCGAAGCGGTTGCTTTCGCGGTGTTGTGGGCAGGAGCGAACCTGTTGTCGGCAGTCCTCACCTTCAGCGCGACCCTTTTCTACGTCGTCGTCTACTCGCTGTGGTTGAAGCGCACGAGTCGCCAGAACATCGTGATCGGTGGCGCCGCGGGCGCGGTTCCGGTTCTCGTGGGCTGGTCGGCCGTGACGAACAGCGTCTCGTGGTCCGCGGTGGTTCTCTTTGTCCTTATTTTCCTCTGGACCCCGCCGCACTTTTGGGCCCTCGCCATTCGCCACGCCGACGACTACCGGGCCGCGAACGTGCCGATGTTGCCGACTGTCGTGCCGATGGAGCGGACCATCCGCAGCATGTACATCTACACTGTGACATTGGTCACATCAAGTCTCATTCTTGCTCCAGTCGCCGACCTCGGGCCCATTTACTGGGTCGCAGCGGCGGTCCTCGGGGTGGGTTTCCTCGCTGGGGTCGACCTCCTGCGTCGCCGTCCGACGCCGGCCACCTCGATGCGGTTGTTCTCGTACTCGATCTCCTACATCACTCTCGTGTTCGCTGCGTTGACGCTCGACGTGCTCGTCCGCCACGGCGTGTCCTGACCGTCCGGCTCGTCACAAGCCCACAAAGCCAAGTGACACAAGCCTTGGTTTCCGTTCCGAGAGTGGTCGATGGGTAGTCTCGGTACGTCATTTCGAGAAAGAGTTAGCCCTCCATGACCACGTTCGACACGCATGCCGCAGCACCTTCTGCGGCGTCCTCTTCCGGCGCCGGCGCCCTCGGGGCGCTTGTCGTTGGCATTGGGTCGTGGGCAACCACAACCGACCACAAGAAAATCGGCCGTCTCTTTGCGGTGACGGCCCTGCTCGCGGGCGCTGCCTCCGCGGTCGTCGGGGCGTTCCTCGGATTCGAACGCATCAGCGCAAGCGGATACTCGATCCTTGACCTCGACTCGGTCGTGCAGCTCTCTTCGCTCTACCGCGTCGTCTTGTCGTTCGGAGTTGCCCTGCCATTGATGCTCGGCATCGCAATCGCGATCGTTCCTCTGCAGATCGGCTCGAAAGCCATTGCGTTCGGTCGTCTCGCATTGTTCGGTTTCTGGATGTGGTTCGCGGGTCTCGTGGTTTGCATCTACTCGATCGCGGCAAACGGTGGTCCCGGAGGCGGCGAGGCGAAAATGGTCGACCTCTTCCTCGTTGGCGTCGTCATCACCGCCGCCGGAGCACTTGCGGCAACGGTTTCACTCGTCACGACGGTTCTCACGAACCGCGCACCGGGCATGTCGCTGGCACGCGTGCCGGTGTTGTCATGGGCGGCGTTGACGGGCGGTGTGTCGCTGCTTCTCACGCTTCCGGTCGTCATCGGAACCGGGATCTACCTCTACGTCGACAATCACTACGGACGGCTCGCCTTCGGCGGCAACAAGGGTGTCAACGACTGGCTCGGATGGTCGATGACGCAGCCCCAGACCCATGTCTTCGCGGCGATCGGTCTTGGCATCGTTGCCGAAGTCGCGACGGTCGCAAGTGGGCGCCGCCATCCGTTGCGTGCGATTCTCCTCGTCGGTGCAGGCGTGCTCACCGTCGCCGCTTTCGGTGGCGCAACCCAGGTGCAACATGCACTCACGTGGACCAACACCTCGGGCAGCGACAAGGTGAAGGAACTCATTCCGTTCCTCATCTTCAATGGACTGCCGCTTCTCGGTGCCCTCGTCGTGCTCGGCGGTTGCGCTCTCGGCCTGGCAAAGGGCAAGCCGCGCGTGATGGCCCCGCTCGTTCCCGCCATTCTCGGCCTCGTCATGGTGCTCGCCGGTATGGCGGGTCACTTGGTGGCACAGTTCGGTCCCGCCGGCCTTGCCGGCACGGTCTTCGAAGAGGGCGAGTTCAACTACGTCGTCTACGGCACGGTGCTCATGGGCATCGGTGCCATCGCATTCTGGGGCCCGAAGCTGTGGGGACGGTCGCTGCCGCAGTCGGCAGTGTTTGGTCTTGGCGCGCTCGGTTTCCTCGGCACCGTTTTGGCGTCGCTTCCGCTCTACGTCGCAGGTTTTGCCGACCAGCCCGCAGGTGTGGTCGATGGGTTCACCTACGGCGGACCGCAGGAATTGTGGAACGGACTCGCTGCCGCCGGCCAGGCGATCATCGCCGTCACGATCGTGCTCTTCGTCCTCACCGCGGCGCGCGCACTCCGCTCGGGCGAACCGGCCGGCGACGATCCGTGGGATGCACAGACTCTCGAATGGTCGGTGTCGTCACCCGCACCCGCCGACAACTTCGCATCGGTGCCCGCAGTGACGAGCCCCGAACCGCTTCTCGACCTCAAGCCTGCAGGGAGCGAGAAATGACGCACGCTCTTCCGGCCGGTCCGCAACCTGCACCCCGTCGCCAGC
>JBBANY010000089.1:0-1470 GCA_040401695.1 Ilumatobacteraceae bacterium | reverse complement strand
GCCAGCTTCTTGTTGGCACCGGCGTCGTGTCGGCAGCCTGTGCGCTGTTGATGGGTGGCATGTTGTCGATTTGGCTGCGCTTCCGTGAAGCCGCGCCGTTGCGCGAGTCGTCCGACGGCCTGAAGCAGATCAAGGACTGGTTGCCAAAGGATCTGAAGATGGCCGAAGTCCTCACCAACGTGGGTCTCGTCACTGTTGGAGTCGCGTGCATCATGGCGCAGTGGGCCGCCTACTCGTCGCGACGCAACGACTCGCGCCACACGAGCATGGCGCTTGCCATGTCGCTGTTGATGGGCCTTGCTCTCCTCAACGCACTCGTTGCGGTCTATCCCAACATGGAGATCGTTCTCGCCGAGGGTGCGTACCAGACGATGTTTTATGCGATCACGGGCACGCTGATCGCCATGGTTGCCGCAGGCATGGCGTTCACGCTCGCGGCTTTGTTCAAGAGTTCGGGTGGCCGCGCGGCCAACACCGATCTCATGAATGCGCACGCTCTCTATTGGTACTTCCTGTCCGCTGCTTACACGGCGGTCTGGTTCGTGGTGTTCGTTCAGAAATAGGTGCGGGATGTTCACTAACGGCTCGAAATATCTGATCGGCGTCACCGGCTTCTCGGCCGTCGTTCTCGTTCTCTACATCGCCCTCGTCGACGGCGCGGTCGGTGGCGCGGTTGCGCTCGCCTCGATCATGCTCGCGGTGGGGTTGCTCGCCGGTCTTGCGCTGTTCAACCGTGACGGCGACGTGCAGGTGGGCGATGTCGCCGCACCCGCCAATGCCGAACCGGTCGGATCCAGCCTGTGGCCGCTCGTCAGCACGGTGGGCATCGTCGCGATGGGTGTGGGTCTCATCACCCACGAGATCGTTTTCCTTCTCGGTCTGGTCGCCCTCGTTGCGGGCTTCGTCGAGTGGGTCATCCAGGGTTGGTCGGAATCTGCGTCGTCGGATCGCCGTTACAACGCCTCGGTTCGTGGTCGACTGATTCACCCGCTCGAGTTTCCGGTGCTCGCGGCCGTCGGCGCGGCCGTCGTGGTTGTGCCGTTCTCGCGCATCATGCTCGCGATCTCGAAGACCGCGGGTGCGGTCGTCTTCATCCTCGTGGGCTGCATCGTTCTCGCCGGTGGCGTCATGTTCGCACTGCGTCCGAATCTGAAGAAGACCGTCGTGATCGGACTGTGCGCCGTTGGTGCGGTCGGCATCGTGGCCGGCGGAATTGCCGGTGCAAGCGCCGGAAAGCGCGACCAATTGGTCGAGGCAGCCGAAGAGGACCACTTCGCGCACAAGGAGTGCGGCGAGGAGAAGAGCAAGTACTTCGACTTCAACGCCGAGGCGAAGGTGTCGATGCGCTCGAATCCCACGGCCACGATCGAGTTCATCGACGGCAAACTCCAGGCTCGAGAACTCGGTCTTGACACCCCGACTACGCGGATCACGATCCAAAAGTCGAACAACATCTCGGTCATCTTCCGC
>JBBANY010000088.1:4806-8731 GCA_040401695.1 Ilumatobacteraceae bacterium | reverse complement strand
CCCGACACCGTCACGCAGTTGGCCCTCATTCCCGTCGCCTACTACACGGGCGACGACTTCAAGCCCGCCAAGCGCCTTCCCGTCGAGAAGGTCACCTACTTCAACGGCTGGAAGAACACGCTCTGAACGACCGCAACGAGCTCCGCGACGGACTCGCTGCCGGAGTTCTGGCCTACATCCTCTGGGGTCTTCTCACCATCTACTGGAAGACCCTGCACGGGTTTCCCCCGTTCGAACTCATCGGCTGGCGCATCGTCTCGAGTTTCCTCATCCTCGGGGCCTTCGCCGTTGCAAACCGGCGCGTGAGGACGATTGCGCGAACGGCGTTCTCGCGCGCACTCGCACCACGCATCGCTGCGGCCGCGATTCTCGTCACGGTGAACTGGAGTTCCTACGTCTGGGCCGTCGCCCACGATCACGTCATCGAGACCGCACTCGGCTACTTCATGGCGCCGCTCCTCACCATGTGGCTTGGTGTCGCCGTGTTGAAGGAAAGTCTGAACGCCGCACAGCGCACCACGATCGCCCTCGCCGGGGTCGCCATCGTGATTCTCACGGCCGGTTACGGCAGGGTGCCCTTCCTTGCCCTGCTCATCGCGGGTTCATGGGCGTTGTACGGCCTGTTGAAGCGGCAGGTGCCGATGTCGTCGCTCGACAGCCTGACCGCGGAGATGATGTGGCTGGTTGCGCCCGCCATCGGCCTTGCGGTTGCGCAGTCCTCACGTGCCGACAGCGTGACTGCAACGGCCGACGGACTGCATCTCACGCTCGTCGTCCTGACCGGCCTCATCACGGTGGTGCCACTTTGGATGTTCGGCTTTGCCGCGAAACGCGTGCCGTTGACCGTGCTCGGCCCGTTGCAATACTCGGTACCGACGATCAACTTCCTGTTGGGTTGGCTCGCCTACAACGAAGACCTGGACGCGACGAAACTCGTGGGCTTCGGGTTCGTGTGGGTCGCTCTCGTTGTCCTCGGCGTCGACACGTACCGACGCAACGTCCGACGGAGTGTCAGTTCGACAGCACCGTACAGGCGCTGATTCCCGGCGCTCCGTACACGTGCGTGAATGCCGTGCGGATCTTCTTCGGCACCTGGTGGTCGCCCGCGTCGCCGCGCAACTGCAACGCGCTTTCGTACACCTGACGCAGACCCGACGCACCGATGGGCTCACCGTTGGCGAGACATCCCCCGTCGGTGTTGATGGGCAGACGACCGTCGAGGCGGGTTTCACCCGACTGGATCATGTCCTCTTGCTCGCCGTCCTTGCAGAAGCCGGTCTCGGCCATGTGCATGATCTCGGCACCACTCTCGGTGTCCTGCAACTGCGCGATGTCGATGTCGTCGGGGCCCATGCCCGCCATCTTGAACGCCGCTGCGGCCGCACCGACCGACGGACTGTCGCCGCGGTCGGGAGACAGCCACGAGTTGAACACCTCGAAGCTGCCGAACGGACGGCTACGGAGAACCGCCGAACGCAGGTACACCGGCTTCTTCGTGAACTTCTTGGCAACTTCGCCGCGGGCGAGCACCAGAGCCACGCCACCTTCACCCGGCGAGCAGAACATGTACTGCGTCAGCGGGTTCGACAGCATCAGTGAGTTGAGAACTTCCTCTTCGGTCATGGGCTTGCGGCGCCACGCGTTCGGATTCTTCGAGCCGTTCTCGAAGTTCTTGACCGCGACCTTTGCGAGCGTCGACGGGCTGATGCCGTACTGGTGCATGTAACGCTGGATCTTCATGCCGAAGAACTGCGTGGTGAGCATGAGACCCGTGTCGCCGTACCACTGGCCGAGGCCGAACGAGGCCGGATCGGGGTCGAAGGCGCCCTTGGGGTGCTTGTCGAAACCGATGGCCATGACGATGTCGGCTGCGCCTGCGTTCAGGGCGTTGTAGGCGCTGATGAGGCTGCTGCCGCCGGTGGCGCAACCGTTGGCGACGTTGATGAAGGGCAAACCGGTGAGACCGAGCGTCGACACCATCGTGTCGGCATTTCCCGCGGCCGACGAGCCACCGAACGCGTACTGCACGTCGGACCATTCGCAGCCTGCATCACGCAACGCTTCGCGCGCGGCGTGGGCCCCCTGCTCCATGCCTGTCGAGTCGTGACGACCGAACGGGTGGATACCGATACCGATGATTGCGACATCTTCTGCCATGAGGTTCCCCTTTACTTCTTCACCGGAGCGAATGCGTACGTGACGATTTCATTGCCATCAGCATCCTTGTTGAACGGGATGATGACGAGTTCCATTTCCATGCCGATCTTCAACACGTCGGGGTCGGAGGTCGTGAGACGCGACTCGACGATCACTTGCTCACCCAACTTTATGTAACCGACACCGTAGGGCTTGAACGTTGCGGGTGTCTCGGGCCCCGCATAGGGCGGCGACTTCGGCAGGAAGCCCTGGATCGTCCAGCTCCACAGCGTGCCGCGGCGCGGCAACAGCACGCGCTCGCCGTTCTGCGATGCCGTGCGCGGACAGGCCTTGGCCTGCGGGAACACGGTCACACCACTTTCCGGGAAGAACGTGCCGATGAGTTGGGGCTCGTCGGCGGGCCACGTGAAGAGCTCGGGCGCGACGGGTACTTGGGTCGTCATGACGTCATTCTCGCAGGCTCGGCGACCGGGCTGCGAGTCCGCACGGGCCGGCTATCGGCCGACGGGCGTGGCGAACATGTCGGTCGAGCGCAGCATCGCCTTCAAGACCTCGACCGTGGCCGCATGGCGGGGAGAGTTGTTCACCAGCGTGGAGAACCGCAAGAGACCCGAGAGCAGCACCGACAGCAGGTCCTCGAGCGCCGCCTGGGGCACCCCGTCGTTGACCTCACCGTTCGCCACCGCGTCTTCGCACAGACGCTTGACGAGGTTCGCACTGCGCTGGCGCTGGGGTTCGACGAAGGAGAAAAGTTCGGGGTGGTGCTGAACCTCGTAGTTCACGTCGACGACGAAACCCGCGATCGACGGATCTTCGCGGTTGATGCGCACGGACACGTCGAGCGCCGCCGAGAATCGATCGACCAGGGTGCGGTGCGGCTCGATTCCCTTTTCGATCTCGGCGTAGATGTACTCCTGCACCTCTTCGAACACGGCGGCGTAGAGGTCGATCTTCGAGGGGAAGTAGTGATAGATCGCCGCGGAAGTCAGCCCGGCAACTTCGGCGATCTGGGCGTTCGTGGTGCGTTCGAAACCGTTTTCGCCGAAACACTTGCGGGCGGCGGCCAACAGGCGGGCACGCGTTTCCACCGAGTCGGCATCGCGCGGACGACCCAACTTGCGCGCCGGTGTGTTTTGCGTCATGCCCTCACCCCCCTGTTACCCACGGGTAAGGCTACTTCGCGCGTCAGGCCTTCTTGCGGTCGGACGGACCTGGGTCGACGGGCATGCCGAACTTGACCCTGTTGTGCGAGTGCGCAAGGTGCTGGTGCACGAAGGCCGTGCGCAAGGCGTTCCACTGCCCCTGCGCCTCGAGTGTTTGGTTCACGCTCTCTTTGGCGAGCTTCAAGGCAAAGGACGGGCGCTTTGCGATCGTGCGCGCCATGTTCATCGCGGCGTCGCGTAACTCGTCGTTCGGGACGACCTTGTTGACCATTCCCCACTGCATCGCTTCGTGCGCCGTCAGCCACTCACCGGTGAACAGCATCTCTTTCGCCTTGCGCGGGCCGACTTCCCACGGGTGTGCGAAGTACTCGACGCCGTTGACGCCCATCCCGACAACCGGGTCGGAAAACATCGCATCCTCGGCGGCGATGATCACGTCGGCGATCCACAACAGCATCAGACCGCCCGCGATGGTTTTTCCCTGCGCGGCGGCGATCACCGGCTTGGGCAGATTCCGCCACCGCCAGCACATGTTGAAGTACACCTCTTCTTCCCACGCCATGTGGCCTTCCTGGCCTTCTCGACCAAAACCGCCGTAGGGAAAG
>JBBANY010000088.1:0-4796 GCA_040401695.1 Ilumatobacteraceae bacterium | reverse complement strand
AATTCTTTGTGGCTCTCGGTGTCACGCATGTCGTGACCCGAACAAAAATGTGGGCCCTCCGCGCGAAACACGATGACCTTCACGTCGCTGCGGCGCGCCGCATCCGTGAACGCCGCCTCGAGTTCGTAGGTCATGCGCTTGTTCTGCGCGTTGCGAGCCTCGGGCCGGTCGAGGGTGACGACCGCGATGCCGTTTTCGCCTGCGTTTTCGACCTCGTAACGGATCGTCTTCAGGTCCTTCAGATCAACTGCCATGTCGGGGGGCCTTTCGGTCGGACTACTTGATCTTGGTGAACGTGAGTTCGAGCTTGGTCAGCCCGCGCAGCGTCATCGACAACTCGCGGTGCATGACTTCCTCGACCGGGGCAAAAGCGAAGTTGTCGAGTCGTTCGAACAGAAGTTCGAAGGCGATCCGCGCTTCGCTGCGTGCCAACGCGGCACCGACGCAGAAGTGCGGTCCCTGACCGAACGCCATGTGCGTGCGGGCGTTGTCGCGCTCGACGTCGAACTTCTCCGGGTTCGGGAACTTTCGTTCGTCGCGGCCGGAGCTGCCGTACATCGCCATGATGACCGATCCCTTGGGAACGGTCACCCCGCCCACGACGGCGTCTTTGGTGCAGAATCGCGGAAGCATCTGCACCGGCGCCTCGAGCCGCAATGCCTCTTCGACCATGTTCGGAACGAGCGCCCGGTTGGCACGAACCTTGGCCATCTGGTCGGGGTTTTCGATGAGGTGCTGCATCGCCATCGCGATGAGGTTCGTGGTGGTCTCGTTGCCGGCGACCAACACCTGGTCGATGATGCTCAGCATCTCGTTGATTTCGAGACCCTGGCCCTCGCGAGGACCGGAGTCGAAACGCGCCTGCACGAGGTCGGTCAGCAGGTCGTCGCGCGGGTCGGTCTCGCGCTCCCGCACGCATGCCGCCATGTACTGGTGCAGGTCGTAGCGGCTCTGCGCACACTCGATCTGGCGCTCGGCCGACAGCATTCCCGACAGCGGTGCCACCGAGTCGTCGCTCCACTTCTTGAACTTCGGCATGTCCTTGCGGTCGACGCCGAGGGCGTCGGCGATGACGGTCAGCGGCACCCAGATCGCGAACTCGCCGACGAGATCGACGCGACCCTTGTCGGCGAACTTGTCGATGAGATCGTTCGTGATCTGCTTGATCGACTCCTCCAGCTGCGCGACGCGCTTGGGAAGGAAAGCCTTGTTCACGAGCGAGCGGAACTGCGTGTGCGACGGCGGGTCGTTCGACAACAAGGTGTCGACACGCTTGTAGTCGCGCTTGGAAATCTCGATGGCCTCTTGGGGCACCTGCGAAAACGCGCCGTTGCTCATCGACTGCGACGAGAACGTGTCGTAATCGCGGACCATCGTCATGATGTCCTCGTAGCGCGACACGGCCCAGAAGCCGACCGGCGTCTGGTGCACGGGCGCCTCGTCGCGGACGCGCTTGTAGTAGTGGTACGGACAACCGAGAACTTCGGGCGTCACCATGTTCACTTTCGTGATGTCGGCTCCGAGATCCCGTTGTGCGTCTTCGCTGATGCTCACTTGGTGTCCCCCTTCTCGCCCGTTCGGTAATCTCCGAAACCAGAGTCTCTCGCATCCAGGGCCTTCGTGACACCCTGGGCGAACTTCGCGAAATATTCACGGCTCGAGCGCTGGTGGAAACCGAGCGCGTTGATGTCGGCCGTGGCGCGCATGCCGTCGCGCATCCCCATCGCGTCCATTGCCCTGTGAACCACGCGCTTGTTCAGCGCCTGCAGGTCGGGCGGGACTTTTGCCACGCGTTCTGCGATCGACAGAACCTCGGTGTCGAGGCTGTCGGCTGCGAATGCCCGGTTGGCGAATCCGGCCTCGACTGCTTCGAGACCGGTCATCGAGTCACCCGTCAACATCGCCTCCATGGCCCGCCGCATGCCGAGCAACCAGGGGTGCCAGGCCATGTCGGGCGAGGACATCGACCGCACCGGCGGGTACCCGACCTGCGCGTCGTCGGCGACGTACACGAGGTCGCAGGCCGTCGCGAGTTCCGTACCGCCGGCGAGGCAGTAACCGTGCACCTGGGCGATGATCGGCGTCGCCATGTCCATCATCTCGAACCATCCCGTGAGCACGTGCCGCGCCCATGCGCCGTCGGCGGTACTGATCGGCCAGGGCGGCGTCTCGCTCTTGTCCTGGGCGAGGTCGTAACCCGCGCAGAAACTCTTGCCGGCGCCGCGAATGATGACGACGCGCACCTCGGGGTCGGCGTCGGCCTCACGCAACAGTTCGAAGAGTCGGGAGCGCAGTGCGTGCGAGAGAGCGTTGCGCTTGTCGGGACGGTTGAGCGTCAGACGGCGAACGTACGGTGCGGGCTCGTCGGCCAGAACCGTGTCGTTCGCCGCGACGGTCACTTCGCCTGCTTCTCCCAGTAGGGCGCGCGCAGTTCGCGCTTGTTGATCTTGCCCATGGCGGTGCGTCCAACCGTCGTCACGATCTCGACCGTCTTCGGGCACTTGTAACCGGCCAACTGCCCACGGCACAGCGCGATGATCTCTTCGGGCGTGGGTGCCTTGTTCATGTCGATCGGTACGACGAGCGCCTTGACGGCCTCGCCCATGTCGGCGTCGGGAACTCCGATGACGGCGACGTCGGCAACGAGCGGATGCTCGATGATCACCTTCTCGGCCTCGGCCGGGTAGATGTTCACGCCGCCCGACACGATCATGTCGCTGAAGCGGTCGGTGATGTAGACGAAACCGTCTTCGTCGACGTAGCCGATCTCGCCGAGTGTGAACACGCCGGGACGCAGGTGTGCCTTCGCCGACTTCTCCGGATCGTTCGGGTACACGACGCCACGGCCCGTGGAATCTTCGAAGAACAGACGACCTTCGGTGTTGGCGGGCAGTTCGTTACCGTCGTCATCGACGACGATGCAACGCGTGAACGGCGGATTGACGACCTTGCCGACCGAACCCGGGTGCGTCAACCAATCCTGGCTCGTGATCGAACACACGGTTCCCACTTCGGTGGCCCCGTAGGCGTCGACGAACACCGGGCCGAACCACTCGATCATCCGCTTCTTCACGTCGACGGGGCACTTCGCACCCGTGTGCGACAACATCTTCATGGACGACACGTCGTATTTCGCACGGACATCGGCGGGAAGGTCGAGCATGCGCTTGAAGTGCGTCGGCACCATCACGCTGCTCGCGGCCTTGAACTCCTCGACCTTCGCCAGCGTGCGCTCGGGATCGAATTTTTCGATGATGACAACGGGTGTGCCGGTGGCGAGAATGCGCACGCCCGACAACGGGCCCGTGTGGTACATCGGACCGACGACGAGGTGAACCCCGAGCGACGCGAAACGGTTGGTCGCCAGCACCGCGATGTGCTCGGCAATGTTCTTGCCACCTGCGAACATCGTGGGCGGCAGGTCGACACCCTTCGGAAAGCCGGTGGTGCCGCTGGTGTAGAGCATGTTGGGCCGCGGAGGAACATCGTCGATCGGCTCGGCGTCACTCGACGCGGCGAGCAACGACTCGAGCGACTCGACGCCCGCGGGAAGCGAGCCTTCGGCGCGCCACACGACCACGGGAATCGGCACAGGCAACTGCGCGACTGCGTCGACGGCGCGTTCCAGGTTTTCGGGTCCGGTGAAGAGAAGCCTCGTACCCGAGTCGTTGAGAATGTAGGCGGCTTCTTCCGCGTTCAAATGGAAGTTGACGGGCACGCTGCTGAGCCCGGCATGGAGCGCACCCATGTGAGCAAGGGCGGTCTCGACGCTGTTCTCTGCGTACACCGCAATGCGGCGGTTCGGGCCGAGGTCGCGCGGCTTCATGTTGTTCACGAGACGGTTGATCGTCGCGTTCAGTTCGCTCCACGTCAGCGTTTTCGAGGAGTCGCGGATTGCGACCTCGTTGGGCTTCGAACGGGCGGCGTCAGTCAGTACGACTGCCACGGCTACTTCTTCGAAACGGTCGCCCAGACCGCGGGGGCGACCAGACCGGCGATCGCCATCTTGATGAGGTCACCGACGAGGAACGGGGTGACGCCCATCGTGATCGCGTTCTGTTCGCCGTTGGCAACCGGAACGCCGAGATCATGCGCGAGCCACATCGCGCCCATCGTGTAGATGATGACGCTGCCGAGGGCCATCGCCGACAGCGACGACAGCACCTGACGGTCGTGACGGCGCTCGGCGAGGTAGCCGACGACGGCCGCCGCGACGATGAAACCCATGAGATAACCGAGGGTCGCACCCGTGCCCGACTCCCAGCCGCTTTCACCACCCGAATAGAACGGCAGACCGACGAGGCCCATCACCCAGTAGAGAAGTTGACTGGCTGCACCACGGCTCATGCCGAGCGACGTACCGGCAAGCAACACGGCCAACGTCTGGCCGGTGATCGGCACCGGGGTGAAGCCGAGCGAGATCTTCACCTGCGCGAGCGCGGCGGTGAGAAGTGCAAAGGCGACGACGAGGACCGCGCTGCGCACGGCCGCGCGCGAGCGCAGGCCCGGCACGAGATCGGCGAGAACGACGGGGGTCGATGGGGAAATTGCTTCAGCGGTCATTCGGCGAAGCGTAGTGAGCCGGAGACCGATGTCACCAACCCCGCCGGCCAAAGTCGACTTCCACGTGGGGCCGGCAATTGCTCGCCGGAGAGGGACTCGCTGGACGTCTCCTACTAGCGTTTCCGTTCGTGAGCACCCTCCCCGATATCGACCAGTTCCGCAAAGAGGCCCGCGTGTGGCTCGAGCAGAATGCCGAGCCGCTGCCCGAAATCAACGAGGCCGAGGAAGAAGAC
>JBBANY010000087.1:0-9516 GCA_040401695.1 Ilumatobacteraceae bacterium | reverse complement strand
AGTCCGCGGGATGCCGCTTCTCGCCGGCACCCAGCACCTCGCGCTCACCGCCACCGGCGAGCATGTCCTCGAGTCGTTGATGCGCCAACAGCCCGTAGTCGTCGACCGAAGTGACCGACAGGTACACCCCGTCGGATGTGGCATAGGCGCGATCGTTGGCGACGAGTGTCGCGATCATGTCGACCATGCTCTCGACGTATTCGGTCGCGTGGGGCACATCGGTGGGACGCTCGACACCCAAGGCCGACATCGCGCGGAACCAGACGTCTTCGCACTTGTGAGTGATCTCCTGCCAGGGGCGGTCCTCACGGTTCGCCCGGTCGATGATCTTGTCGTCGATGTCGGTGATGTTGGAGACCAGGCGCACCTGCACGCCGGTCCATGTGAGATAGCGACGCAGGATGTCGTAGACGAGCGTGGCCCGACCGTGGCCGAGGTGCGGCGGGCCGTAAACCGTCGGTCCGCAGAGATAGATGGAAAGGTGCCCCGGCCGGCGCATCGCGAGGGGTCGGATCCCCTGTGTGGCCGTGTCATAGAGGGAAAGCACGTTCTGACTCTAGGGTAAGTACCTATGCCAAACCCCCCTGAGAAGCCAACTCTCGACGGGATCGAGAGCCGTTGGTCGGCCGCCTGGCAGGCCGAGGGCGTCTACACGTTCGACAGGAATCGCCCGCGCGCCGAAGTGTTCGCGATCGACACGCCACCGCCCACCGTCAGCGGTTCGCTTCACATGGGACACGTTTTTTCGTACACGCACACCGACACGTTGGCGCGTTTCTGGCGCATGTCTGGCAAGGCCGTCTTCTATCCGATGGGTTGGGACGACAACGGTCTGCCCACTGAACGCCGCGTGCAGAACTACTACGGCGTCACGTGCGACCCGTCCGTCGCGTACGACCCGAACTTCACACCTCCATTCCGCGGTGACCCGCCGAAGGACCACAAGTCGGTGCCGATTTCGCGACCGAACTTCATCGAGTTGTGCAACGAACTCACCCACGAGGACGAAAAAGTCTTCGAGGAACTGTTCCGCCGTCTCGGACTGTCGGTCGACTGGTCACTTCTCTACACGACCATCGAAGAGCGCAGTCGTCGCGTCAGTCAGCAGGCGTTCCTGAACAACCTCGCGCGCGGCGAGGCCTATTCGCAGGAAGCGCCCACGCTGTGGGACGTCGACTTCGACACCGCGGTTGCCCAGGCGGAACTCGAAGACCGTGACCGTCCCGGCGCCTACCACACACTCACGTTCCACAAGGCCGACGGCTCGGGTGACATTCTCATCGACACGACGCGTCCCGAACTGCTCGCGGCCTGTGTCGCGCTCGTGGCGCACCCCGACGACGAGCGCTACCAGCCGCTGTTCGGTGCGACGGTCCGCACGCCACTTTTCGACGTCGAAGTTCCGATCGTGGCCCACCCACTCGCGCAGCCCGACAAAGGCACCGGCATCGCCATGATCTGCACCTTCGGCGACACCACCGACGTCACGTGGTGGCGCGAACTGAATCTCCCGACGCGTGCGATCATCGCCCGTAACGGCCGCATCATCGCCGACGCCCCCGACGCCATCACGTCGCAGCGCGGTCGCGACAACTATGCCGCCATCGCCGGCAAGAACGTGAAGCAGGCGCAGACCGCCGTCGTCGAACAGCTGCGCGCGAGTGGCGAGATGATCGGCGAACCTCGGGCGATCACCCACCCCGTGAAGTTCTTCGAAAAAGGCGAACGCCCACTCGAAATCGTCACCTCACGCCAGTGGTACATCCGCAACGGTGGCCGTGAAGCGGATCTGCGTTCGCGTCTCGTGCGCCGCGGACACGAACTCACGTGGCATCCCGACCACATGCGCCATCGCTACGAGAATTGGGTCGAGGGACTGAACGGTGACTGGCTGATCAGTCGTCAGCGCTACTTCGGCGTTCCCATTCCACTGTGGTACCCCGTTCTCGCCGACGGATCGATCGACTACGACCACCCTCTCGTTCCCGAACAGAACCAACTACCCATCGACCCCAGCACCGACGTTCCCGCCGGCCACACCGAATCGCAACGCGGCATGCCGGGAGGATTCATCGGTGACCCCGACGTCATGGACACGTGGGCAACGAGTTCGCTCACCCCGCAAATTGCGGGCGGCTGGCTCGACAACCCGTCCATGTTCGCCAACATCTTCCCGATGGATGTGCGCCCTCAAGCTCACGAGATCATCCGCACCTGGCTCTTCTCCACGATGGTTCGCTCTCATTTCGAACACGACGTCGCGCCATGGTCGAATGCCGCATTGTCCGGGTGGATCCTCGACCCCGACCGCAAGAAGATGTCGAAGTCGAAGGGCAACGTGGTCACGCCGATCGATCTGTTCGACAAGTACGGCAGTGACGCCGTGCGTTACTGGGCCGCCAGCGCCCGGCCGGGCGTTGACACCGCGTTCAGCGAGGAACAAATGAAGGTCGGGCGCAAGCTCGCCACGAAGCTGCTGAATGTCACGAAGTTCGTTCTCTCTTTCGGTGATGTCGACCCGGCCGCGGTGCCCACCGCTCGCGTCGACGTGGCCATGCTCAACCGGCTCGCAGGCGTCGTCGACGAGTGCACACAGGCCTTCAACGGGTTCGACTACGCACGCTCACTCGAACGCACCGAGGCATTTTTCTGGTGGTTCTGCGACGACTACGTCGAACTCGTCAAGCAACGCGCCTACGAAGTCGAAGGTGTGTCGTCCGCCGACGCAGCGTCGGCACGGGTTGCACTGCGCCGTGCGCTTTCGGCGATTCAGCGCCTCTTCGCGCCGCTCATTCCCTTCGTCGCCGAGGAAGTCTGGCGCTGGTGGAACGACACGTCGATCCACACGACTCCATGGCCGCAGCGCAGCGAACTGCTTGCGGGCTGCTCCCCCGCTGCCGACCACGAAGCAGACCTCGAGGCAATCTGCAGTGTCCTTGCCGCGGTGCGCAGGGCCAAGACCGAGGCGAAGGTGTCACAGCGTGCCGAAGTCGCGTCCCTCGCCGTGTCCGGGCCCGACACGGCGCTCGCCGCAGTGCGCGACGCGATGGTCGACCTCACATTCGCCGGGTCGGTGAAAAACCACACTTTGACCAGTGGCAGCGAAATCGTCGCATCCGTCACGCTCGCCCCGACCGCAGCCGAATAGGTCGGGCAGGTAGCGTCGAGGTCATGGCGCGACGCCCCCAACGCCACCTGCGTCACCACACCTGGCCGCAGCGGTTGATCTTCGGCTTCAACCTGGTTGTCGCAATCGGGCTGCTCGCCGGCGGTGGCGCACTTGTGTACGCGAACCAACGCGTGACCGACCGCAAGGTCGTGTCGATCGCACCAACGGGCAACCAATCGAACGGCGACGGAGCCGTGTCCGCCGACGACCTCGAGAACATCCCCGAAGGGGACCTCAGTTCGAAGAACTTCCTCATCACGGGTCGCGACAACAACGAGTGCGTCGACAGCGACTCGCGCTACGGCAAGACGGTCGAGGGCCGCACCGGATATGCGGGGCTCACCGACACCATCATGATCATCCGCGTCAACCCGACCGAGAACAAGGCTGCGGTGTTGTCGTTTCCCCGTGACCTGTACGTGAAGATCGCCAAGTCCGACTCGAAGAACCGCATCAACACCGCGTTCCGACCGAACGAACCCCAGCGACTCGTCGACACGATCATGACCAACTTCGGCATCGGAGTCGACCATTACATCGCGGTCGACTTCTGTGCGTTCAAGACCATCGTCAATGCTGTCGGTGGCGTGCGTATCCCGTTCGCCTATGCGGCGCGCGACAAGAACACCCTCTTTCAGGTGAAGGAACCCGGCTGTGCGGAACTCGACGGCGACGCGGCCCTTGCCTACGTACGCTCGCGTCACTACTCGTATTTCGACACCAAGAAAAACAAGTGGATCAGTGACCCGTCGGGCGACTGGGGACGAATCGCCCGCCAACAGGACTTCCTGCGTCGTGTCCTGCGTGCCGCCCTCGACAAGGGCGTCACCAACCCCTCCGTGGCCAACGAGTTGCTCGGTGCGGCCCTCGACAACGTCGTGACCGACGACAATCTGTCACCGCTCAACATGCTGCAGTTGGCACGCACCATGCGCAACGTCAGCGAAAAAGACGTTCGCACGTACACGGTCGACGGTGCAATGAAACGCATCGCTGGCCAGTCGGTCATCGAGCCGACCATCAACAACGATGCGATGAAGGCCATTCTCGGCATCTTCCGTGGTGAAACCACGATCGGTGAAGGAAACAAGCAACTCGGCCAGATCGACGCCGCGGTCGGCTCGTCACGTGGAGTGCGCACAGCAGATGTCACGACGACGACGGTTGCACCTGAAAACGTGAACCAGACTTTGTCGCAACAGCGATTCAGCGTGACGCCACCCGACGACCCGACCTGTCGTTGAAACTCAGTTTCTGTCGAGCACCTCGGTGAGCGCCGCCGGCACGTCGGTCGGCTCGGCCACCGTCGCGATGCGGGCACCCACGTTCGAAGCAAACACACGGGCTTCCGCGTCGTCGCCCTCGGGAGCAACGATGCACAGCTCGTCGACTGCGCGGGCCGCGGCTTCGACGTCGCCCGTTTCCGTCGCGCGGCAGTCCGACAACAAAACCACCACTTTGCGCGCAGCACGCGACCGCGACAATTGCTCCGCTGCCGCCCGCAATGCACCGGCAAGGTCTGTCGTGCCGAATCCACGCAGCGTGAGCACCGAATTGACGACGTCTGCACCGGGCCGGCGCACATCCTGCGACTTGGCGACGATGACGTCGCGACCAAAGGCGAGCACGCTGTAGTCGTCGGGTTCGCGCAGCGCGACCGCCGCAGCCGCGAGTGCCGACGTGGCGAGCGGCTTGCCACCCATCGAACCGCTGCGGTCGACGACGAGGCAGAGCGCCGTGTCGCGCTTCGACCACGTGCGCGCGCGGAGTTCCTCGACTCTCACCCGTCGACGCGGCTTGCTTCCCTCGAAGGCTTCGACACTCGCGTCGATGTCGATGTCACCCTCGCCGCGGAAGGGTTGTGTGACGATCCGACCGATGCCCCTGCGCCGTTGTTTCGTCGCTCCGGCCAGGTCGAGCATCAAACGCCCGGCGATGTGTTTCGCCGCCTCGCGCAGCTTCGGGTCGGTCGCGGCAGTGAGATCGGCAATCATCGACAACGTGTCGTCAGGGTTGTCGCGCATCGCTTCGTCGATGGCTGCCTCGTCGAGTTCGCCCACCTCGGGCGACACCTGTTCGAAATTCGGGTGTCGCGACAACTCGGTGCGCGACTTCGTGCGCCTGCCCGCTTCTTTTTCCGCGGCTTCGGCAGCCGCTCCTTCCTTGATCAGCGGGAGTTCGTGGCCCCGGTCGGGGCTCCACCTTTTCCCGGATCACCCGATTCCGTTCGCGGCGCAAAGACCGAATCCCAGATCTCGAGAATGACCTCTTCGGTCGTCCGTGACACGCCTTCGCGCAGACGCACTCGACCACTGAGCGCCGTGAGAGCCGCGTCGCGCGCGACACCCGGCGTGGTTGGTGCCTGGCCGCGCAGCGCACCGAGGGACTGCGCGACGAGGGCCGTGTCGATTGCGCCGCGCACCGACGAACCTGTGCGCAAATCGGAATGTTCACGTGTCGCACGCACCACGCGAACCACACCTTCGACCCACGCGGCATCGAGTCCATCGACGTGACGTGCAACGATCGCCACTTCATCGTCGAGCGACTGGTATCCGACGGCGACCCGACAGACGCGGTCGTAGATCGCACCGGAGATTCGCGCCGTGCCAACCGAGTCGAACGGATTCATCGCGGCGACAAGTCGGAATCCCGGCGCAGCCGCGATGCGTCCGAGCCGCGGAACACTGAGATCCCCCTCGCTCATCACGGTGATGAGAACGTTGAGGGTTTCCTCGGGCACGCGGTTGATCTCCTCCACGTAGAGCAGCGACCCATCGCGCATCGCCGAGACGAGCGGCCCGTCCATGAAGGCATCGGCGACGTATCCCTCGTTCAGCACTCGCGCCGGGTCGAAGGTTCCGACCAGGCGCGCCGGTGTCAACTCTGCATTGCCCTCGACGAATTCGAACCCGACGCCGAGCACGCCGGCCACGGCACGCAGCAACGTCGACTTTCCGGTGCCCGGTGGTCCCTCGAGCACGATGTGTCGATCGGCGTCGAGGGCCGCAACGACAATTTCGAGCTCGCGAGTACGACCGACGACGTCGCGCCCGAGTCGCTCGAGTGCGTCAGTCATTGACGATGACGCCGCGGATGTTCTCACCGTCTCGCATCGCGCGATAGCCCTCGTTGATCTGCGACAGCTTGTAGCGCTTCGTGATGAGTTCGTCGAGCTTCAACTGACCGTCGCGGTACATGCCAAGCAGCTTGGGGATGTCGGCACGAGGATTCAGGCTGCCGAAGATCGTGCCCTTCACTTCCTTGTTGAACATCGCAAGGTTGAACAGGTTGATGCTCGCAGTGCCACTGGTCATCGGTGAGATGGCGGTGACGACCATCGTGCCGCCCTTGCCGGTCAGGTTCTGGGCCATTTCCATCATCTCGCCGTGCAGAACGCCCGGCGTCATGATCACGCGATCGGCCATCTGGCCCCACGTCATCTCCATGACGGGCGCCATCGCCTCTTCCATCGAGGAGAACGTGTGCGTGGCCCCCATCTCCATCGCCTTCTCGCGCTTGAACTCGACGGGGTCGACTGCGATGACGCGCTTCGCGCCGGCCATCTTCGCGCCTTGCACCGCGTTGATGCCGATGCCTCCGATACCGACGACCACCACTGTGTCACCGGGCTGCACGTCGGCGCGGTTCGTCGCCGAACCCCACCCCGTGGCGACGCCACACGACACCAGTGCGACCGACTCGAGAGGCAGATCGGGATCGACCTTGATCACCGACGCTTCGGCGACGCAAGCAACCTCGGAGAACGTGCCGACCTTGGCCATCATGCCAACCGGGGTTCCGTTCGAAAGGAAGTGACGGTGTGTTCCATCGGTGATCATGCCCGGGATCATCGCGCCGGCGCCGAGATCGCAGAGGTTCTGTCGACCGGTGCTGCAGTAGCGGCAACGGCCGCACGACGGAATGAACGACGCAGACACGTGGTCGCCCTTCTTCACCGAGGTCACGCCGGGTCCGACGTCGAGGATCACTCCCGCACCCTCGTGGCCGCCGACCATCGGGAACATCGACTCGAGGCCCATCATGTCGAGCAGTTCCTGTGGTGGCACCATGTCGCCGGTGACGAGGTGCTCGTCGCTGTGGCACAGGCCCGCGACCTTCCAATTCACCAGAACCTCGCCCGCCTTCGGTGCGTGAACCTCGACGTCGTCGACGCTCCAGTCCTGATGGAGCCCGTGGATGACTGCTGCCTTCGTCTTCATGTTTCCCCCGAGTTTCGTTCGTTGTTCGTGTCGTGGTCAGTTGTAGACGAGCACGCCGCGAATGTTCTTGCCGCTGCGCATGTCGTCGTATCCGTCGTTCACACCGTCGAGTGAATAGGTCTTCGTCACCAGGCCATCGAGGTCGAGCTGTCCCTCGCGGTAGAGGCCCAGCAACTTCGGAATGTCGGCACGCGGATTGCCCGACCCGAAGAGCGAACCGACGACCTGCTTTTCCATCAATGTGAGGTCGAGCAGGCTCATGTTCGCGCTGAATTCCATCGCCGGATGGATGTTGGTGACGACCACTCGGCCACGCTTGGCGGTGAGGGCGAGTGCCTCACCGATCACCGCTCCGCTGCCGACGCCCATCGTCATGATGACCTTGTTCGCCATCGTTCCCCAGGTGATGTCGCGCACGAGATCGGCCGCTTCGGTCATCGACGCGGCGGTGTGCGTCGCGCCGAACTGCATGGCCTTTTCCCGCTTGGACTCGACAGGATCGATGGCGATGACGCGCTTGGCGCCCGCCAACTTCGCTCCTTGCACCGCGTTCGCACCGATGCCACCGATACCGACGACGCACACGGTGTCCCCCGGTTGGACGTCGGCCGCATAGACGCTGCTTCCCCAGCCGGTCACGACACCGCAACCGAGCAGACACGCCTTGTCGAGCGGCACATCCTTTTCGATCTTGATGCAGGATGCTTCGTTGACGACCGTGTGGTGCGCGAACGTGCCGAGCAGGCACATGATGCCGACGTCCTGACCGTTCGCATGGTGACGCGCGGTTTGGTCGGCGATCTGACGGCCGGTGCCGAGATAGGCACCAAGGTCGCAAAGGTTGGAGTGGCCGGTGCTGCAACTCGGGCAACGACCGCACGATGGAATGAAGCCGAAGACGACGTGGTCGCCGGGCGCGAGCCAACTGACACCCTCGCCAACCTGTTCGACGACACCCGCACCTTCGTGGCCGCCGATGATCGGAAGCGCGAACGGCAGGTCGCCGGTGACGAGATGCTCGTCGCTGTGGCACATGCCCGAGGCGGCCATCTTCACCAACACCTCGCCCGGGCCGGGCGGATCGAGGTCGATTTCCTCGACCGACCATGGCTTGTTCAGTTCCCACAGGATTGCGGCTTTTGTCTTCACGCGGCCCCCTCGTTTCGCGACATCCCGGGCGCACCCGAGCACGATCCGACGCTAGCCCACGCACCGGACAGGAGTCACACGGTACGCTTGGCCGCATGACACCGGCACAGAACTCCGCCGTCCTCGAGGCCTCCGAGACCCGTCCCGTCGAGAACGACGTCGCAACCGAGTCGGTCGTTCTCGAAGAACTGCTCGTCGAGGAAATTTCCATCGACGGCATGTGCGGCGTCTACTGAGCCGACTGCCGCTACGACACGCCGCGCGATGCCTCTGACACTCGAGTCCTCGGCAAGCCTGTCTCCGCAGGTGGCGCTTCGCCCCGAGCCCTTCGGCGCTCTCGCCTATCACTACGGCAACCGGCGTCTCGTCTTCCTGAAACATCCCGACGTTGTTGCCGTCGTGAAGAGCCTGGGACAACACCCCACTGTTGGGGCAACTCTCGACGCTTGCGGCATCGCAGCAGAACGCCGCGCCTCGTTTCTCGCCGCGCTCGACAACCTGACGAAATCCGAGATCATCCATGTCGGCTGATTCGCTCGTCTCGCAACTGAAGCGCGGTCTCGATGCGCCGATATGCCTCACGTGGGAACTCACCTACGCCTGCAACCTGCAGTGCATCCACTGCCTGTCGAGCAGCGGCCAACGCGACCCGCGGGAACTGACAACTGCCCAGGCCAAGGCGGTCATCGACGAGCTCCGCGACCTTCAGGTCTTCTACATCAACATCGGCGGCGGCGAGCCGATGATCCGCCGCGACTTCTTCGACATCATCAGTCACTCCGTCGACAATTCGATCGGAGTCAAGTTCTCGACGAACGGCGCGTACATCGACGCCGACAACGCGCGGCGACTCGCGGCGATGGACTACCTCGACATCCAGATCAGCCTCGACGGAACCGATGCGCCGACGAACGATGCGGTTCGGGGTGCCGGCTCGTTCGACACGGCAATCGCAGCCATGGACAATCTCGCGCG
>JBBANY010000086.1:0-9601 GCA_040401695.1 Ilumatobacteraceae bacterium | reverse complement strand
GGAACGCCCCATTCGGTGTAGTCGGCCGGCAGGGCCTCGAAGCCCTTCTTGATGGCGTCTTGATGGCTTCCCGAAAACGCGGTGTAGACCAAGTCGCCGACGTACGGATGACGCGGGTGCACCGGCAGGCGATTGCAGTACTCGGCGACACGGCGCAAGGCGTCGATGTCGGTGATGTCGAGTTCGGGGTCGACACCGTTCATGAACAGATTCATCGCGAGATTCACGATGTCGACGTTGCCGGTGCGCTCGCCGTTGCCGAACAGCGTTCCCTCGACACGGTCGGCACCGGCCATCACACCGAATTCTGCTGCAGCGACGGCGCACCCACGATCGTTGTGCGGGTGCAGCGACAGCACGACCGACGACCGGTTCTTGATCGTGCGACCGAACCACTCGATGACGTCGCCGTACACATTGGGGGAGTAGCACTCGACCGTTGCCGGCAGGTTGAGGATGATCGGGTTTTCGGGCGTCGGCTCGATCACGTCCATCACGGCTTGGCAGATTTCGATCGCAAACTCGGGCTCGGTCAGCGTGAAGGACTCGGGGGAGTACTCGTAGCGCACCTTCGTCGTCGGCACCGTCTCTTCGAGTTTCTTGCACAACTTCGCCGCATTGACGGCGATGTCCACGATTCCCTCTTTTTCCAGGCCGAACACCACACGACGCTGCAGCGGGTTGGTCGAGTTGTAGAAGTGAACGATTGCGCGCGGGGCGCCGGCGATGCATTCGTACGTGCGCTCGATCAGTTCGGGACGGCTCTGCACCAACACCTGGATCGTCACGTCGTCGGGGATCATGTCCTCTTCGATCAGCATCCTCACGAAGTCGAAGTCAGGTTGGCTGGCCGACGGAAAGCCGACCTCGATCTCCTTGAAACCCATCTTCACCAATTCCACGAACATGCGACGCTTGCGCTCGGGATCCATTGGATCGATCAGCGCCTGGTTGCCGTCCCGCAGGTCGACCGAGCACCACAGCGGTGCCTTGTCGATGATCCGGTTCGGCCACGTGCGGTCGGTGAGGACGACCGGGACGAACGGCTTGTACTTGTCGAAGGCCATTTTCTTGGGGGTCACATTTGCTGGTGGCATTGGTTTGGCTTTCTTTCGGGTAATCGTTCGGAGAAACAAAAAATCCCCCTGGCCTTTCGGGCACAGGAGGATCGGCGACAGCGGTATGCGGCTGTCGCCGTTACGTAAGGAGGAGGCTCAGGGACTTCTTCACTGCGGCGAATGCTACCCCCGTCCGGCCAGCCCCGCAATGGCGGGTTGCCGGACGGCCGGGGGCGAATCGGCTCGGGTTCGACCTATACGAGGAAGTTCGAGAACTGCCACGGGTCGCTGTGGTCGAGCTCGGCACCCTCGTCGCTGACGTTGGGGAACAGCGGCTTGCGTGTCGACAGCGGATCCCAGTCGATGGCACCCGAGAACATGGTTCCCAGGTACGGCGTCGCCAACTTGAGGATGCGGTCGTAGGGCAGGTCGTCGGGCACGCACAGACCGCGCTCGGGCTCGTCGAACATCCACTGCACCGCGGACACCACGGAGCACGCAACCTGCAGCGTCGTTGCGCTTTGGTGCGGCAGGATCGCGCGCGCCTCTTCGATCGAGAGGCACGAACCGAACCACCACGACTTGTACGGGTGGCCCATCAGCAGCACGCCGAGTTCGTCCTTGCCGTGGTTGATCTCGTCGTTCAAGATGCGCTGCTTGGGCTGCATCTCCCAGTTGCGCCAGCGCAGTTCCTGCACGCTCGCAATTGCTGCGTCGGTGGGGCAGTACGCGTAGTGCACCGTCGGCCTGTAGATGGCTTCGCACTTGTCGTCGTACACCGACAGGTGTTCGCACATCGTGTAGGCCTCGCCATGGCGAATCACCATGCCGTGAATCTCCGACGACGGCACACGACTGCGAACCAAAACCTCCATGCCGGGTTTGGCGATGCAGATCTGGTTGCGCGGGCCGTTCTTCGTGTGCTGGTGACCGTTCCGTGGGAGCTTCTTTTCGTGCGTGCCCCAGCCCATCTCGGCGGGCGCAATGCCCTCTTCGTAGAAACCCTCGACGCTCCAGGTGTTTACGAACTCATTCGGCGCCTTCGGAACCAGACTGGTCTGCGTGTCGCGTTCGGCGATGTGGATCACCTTCGTACCCGTCAGCATCGCCAGGTGGTTGAACTGCTCTTCGGCGAGGGCAAGTTCAAGCTTTGGCTTCACGGCCCCTGCTCGGCCTTCGCTCAGCAACTTCGTCGAAATCTCTACCAACGCCTGCTTCACGAAGTGCGACACCAGGCCGGGGTTTGCACCGTGTTCGACAACCGCCGTCGGACCCGAGTTGCCACCCCATCCGCGCACCATCGCGGCCAGTGACTGGTGACGCACGTACAGCGTGCGCTCGAGCGGGGGAGTCGACGCAAGATCGTCGTACGGGTCCCACACTTCGACCGACGTGTTCAGGTAGCGCACACCGTGGTCGTGGCACCAGCCGATGATCGTCGGCGCATCGATGTTCCACGCCAGATCCAGCAACATGTCGCCCGCCGACACGTGCGCGGCCAACACCTCGTCGAGGTTGTCGGGCGTGATGTGCATCTGCTTGTAAGTGACGCCCGCAGCGATTGAGTCGGCCACACGATGGCGGTTGTCGACGAAGTCGATGATCGTGATTGCCGAAGGGCTGACCTTCACGTCGCGGATCATCAGCGGCAGTGCCGCCTGTGTGACCGAGCCGCAGCCGAGAAACAGGACCCGCCCGGGACGGGTCACTTCGTGGCCTCCAGCGCGAGAAGCGCCGCAAGCTCGGCGTCGAAGTCGACATCTTGGGGCAGGATGAACTGCTGCCAGTCGTATGCGATGCCTTTCACCGCAGCAGCGGTGTGAAGACCGGACAGTGCAAGGTCGAGGAACGTGGGGTCCTGATGGTGGGTGCCGTTATGGACGGACACGGATTACCTCCTTGTTCCCATCACACGCGGTGAAGAAGGGGCGGATACGTGGCGCTCTCCCTAGCGGTGCACACGTGCGGTGCAGTTCAAGCGCGTGAACCATAACGACGCACCGCCGGCAATGTCTACTAACTGAGTCGTCAGTCAGTATTTCGAGCCCCCGCGCCGTTAGCCTTTGACGAAGTGTCAAGCACAACCCCCACCGCGTTCGCCGACCTTGGCGTGCCCGACGACATCGATGCCGGTCTCGCAGCCGCAGGGTTCAGCGCACCCTTCGCCATCCAGACCGAAGCCATTCCCGTTGCCCTGAAGGGGCATGACGTCTGTGGCAGGGCCCGCACCGGCAGCGGCAAGACCCTCGCCTTTGGAATCCCGACTTTGGCGCGCATCGACCGCAATGCCGCCCCGCGCAAGCCCCACGGCCTCGTGCTCGTACCCACCCGCGAGCTGGCCCTGCAGGTGGCCGAGGTGCTGGCCCCGATCGCCAAGCACTGCGGCATGCGCGTCCTCGCCGTTTACGGCGGTGCCTCACGCGACAAGCAGATCGACGAACTCGAGCGAGGTGTCGACCTCGTCGTGGCGACGCCGCTGCGTCTCATCGACCTCATCAAGGCCGGCGAAGTCGGCCTCGACAAGATCACCGTGATCACCCTCGACGAAGCCGACCGCATGGCCGACGAGGGGTTCACCCCGCAGGTCGAGTGGATCCTGCGGCACATCACCGCCGAGCACCAGACCATGCTCTTCTCCGCGACGCTCGACGGCCAGGTCGGCCATCTCGTCAACCGCTACCTGAAGTCGCCAATTGAGGTTGCCGTCGACTCCGCCACCGAAACGGTTGGCACGATGCGTCACCTGTTTCTTGCGATCCACCGCCTCGACAAGGACAAGGTCATCGCATCGATGGCTGCAGGTGCCGGACAGACGGTCGTGTTCTGCGACACCAAGCGCCAGTGCGACCGCGTCGAGCGCGCGCTCCAGGATCTCAATGTGAAGGCTGCCGCCATTCACGGTGATCTCACGCAAGTGGCCCGCGAGAAGGCACTCAAGCGTTTCGAGGCGAACCAGATCAACGTGCTCGTCGCCACCGACGTTGCCGCACGAGGCATCGACATCGACGACGTTTCGCTGGTCGTGCACTACGAACCGCCCATCGACGTGAAGGCCTATCTCCACCGCTCGGGCCGCACCGCCCGGGCCGGTCGCGACGGCTGGGCCGTCACCCTCGCCGAGTACAACCAACACACCACCTGCCGCATCATCCAACGCGGCCTGCGCCTCGACATCCAGCCGCCGATCGAAGTGTTCTCGAACGACCCGCGCCTGAAAGACCTGCGCAAGTTCTTCCCCGACGCCTGACGCTCAGCGCACACATTCCCTGCGAGATACATCAAAGGGAGAGTCATGGGAATTGAAATGTCGAAGCGGTCTAGGCTCTACTCAGACCTTGAGCCGGTCATCGGGAAAGAAAGCGCGGAGGTGATCATGAATTCGTTGAACTTCGAGGGAACAGAAGCTCTCGTGACGAAGGAAGATCTTCGCTCTGAACTTGGCTCTCTGCGACGCGAGATTGACGACAAGTTCGAAATGATGATGGCGCATCTTGACAAGCAGCTCCTGAACATGAAGATCTGGTTCTTGGTGACCGGACCCGGCGTCGCCTTCGCGGTTGTCAACCTTTACAAGAAGTAGCCTGCGGCGGGTGAGAACCGCTCAACGACTCGTCACAGTCTGCGGTGTGACCGTGCTTCTGGCGCTGACGGCATGTGCGGAAGGCGCGACGCGCCAAACCACACCAACCGCACAGACAGATTCCGTGGCGGCGACCACCACGACGACTGAACCTGCGACGTTCTGCGGCGTTGCGCAGATCTATGCCACCGAGGTTGTCGATGCATTGGAAAACGAGTCGAATCAAGCGGCCGAAGATTCGCCAATGAACACTCGTGCGTTCTGGGAGCGTTACAAGGAACTCCAAGAGCAAATGCGCGACCTCGCTCCGCCGGAGATCAAGGATGATGCCGAGACGACGTTCGAGTCGGCGATGGCCGCATACGACTACATGGAGCAGTTCACATTCTCGATGAAACTGGCATCCGAAGACCCGAGCTTCGCGAACGATGAACGATTCACCGGCGAGAAGTACCTGAAGGCAGGGGTGGCTTTCCAGAACTACATCGACGAGAACTGCGACATCGAACTCACCAAGTGAGCGTGTCGTCGGTGGTCATGTCGCCTGAATGACGCCGACAGCGACCCGGAACCGTTCGAGCAGCGGCAGGGCAGCGGGCGGCCAGGGTTTCGCCTCGAGTGCCTCGAGCAGGCTGCGATACCACCACTGTTGGCTTTCGCGTGGAGCGTTGAAGTTGGCCCAGAAGTCGGCGACGTCTTTGCCAGCGGTGCGCCACCGCTGAATGTCGCGGGCCGACTGTTCGCTGTTTTGCACCTTGTCGGCCAAGACAACGAGCAGCGAAGGTGCGTTGTCGGGTGTGTGGGCTAGACGTTCCAGGTACACGTCCTTGCGGCGTCGCCAGTCAGCAAGTCGTTGCTCGCGTGTCATCTGCGACTCGTCTCCGCGGTCGGTGTCGTCGGTGCATTCGAGCACGATGTCGGCCACGGCCGGCCCAACCAATTCGGTCAGGCGTGCGTGGGTCATCGGCGTGTCTTCGATGACGTCGTGCAGTAGTGCTGCTGCGGCCTGAACGTGCGAGCCGCCATGTTCGATGGCCAGCGCCGACACCGCCATGAGGTGCGAGATGTACGGCGTGTCGTCGGTCTTGCGGGTCTGGTCGGCGTGATACTCGCGTGCCACCGAGAACGCCGTGTCGAAGTCGGTGCTGGCGAGCCAGCGGGGTTGGTCTTTCACGGTGTCATTGTCTCCCATCTGTGTGGCGGATGTTGGAAAGGGAGGGCAGGGTCACCAGCTGTAGCCGTCGCCCTCCGGGGCATCGTCGAGAACGTTCACGTCGCGGTCGATTTCGGTGCCGTAGTCGAACTCGACAACGGGCAGGTCATCTTCGGCCATCTGGCCGATGGACTCCGGCGCAACGGTGTACACGGCGCCACAGTCACCACAGGAGACGATGGCCCAGCCCTCGGCCGTGTATCCCTCGCATTCGGCGTAGGGCTGTCCGCACAGCGCACAGTGGGCGCCCTGGTTGAACCATTCGGTGATCGGTTGATTCATCCTTGACCACCTTGTGGGTGGACCGATTGTGAAGCTTCGATCGTTGCGCGTTCGAGTTGACCCAAAATTTCGCGAATGTCATCGAGATTGTCGGGGAGTGGCGACAAGATCGTGTGGGGGCGACCATCAGAGGTGATGCTCCACCACCGCAGCAGTTCGTCGGCATCAGGAATGGCGTAGGCCTCGCAGAGCAGGCTTGTGAGGAACATTCGACCAGCCGGCTGTGAGGTGTAACTGCGCAGGGTCAGGTTGGCACGTCCGGGCGAGAACGTCATCGTCCACAGCCATTCGCCGACATCACCCGTGTTTCTGAAGACCGCAATCGAGGTTCTGTCGTCGGTGCCGTGGGGCAAGACCTGGATTCCATCGATGCAACAGAGGTTGCGCAGCGACTCGGCGATATCAAATGTTGCGGATGTGACGTTCTGGTGACGACCGAGCCACAGTCCGACCCGCTCGAGGGCTTCGAAGACGTTGAGTTCAGTCATGGCGCTGATTTCAGGATGGCAGAGGGGTGTAGCAGGCGGATTTGAACCGACCAGCGCACACATGGGGGCATGACTACCTATGACGAGCGCAATAAACTCGCCTCGCGTGCCGACAGTTTGTTCGGCACCGGAGAGGCCCAAACACTGATGGACATGTTGTCGACCGGAGAGCGGCTCGAGATTGAAATCGTGAAGCTTCGTGCCGAGATGGATCAACGCTTTGCCCAGATCGATCAACGCTTTGCCCAGATCGATCAGCGCTTTGCCCAGATGGACCAGAGATTCGTTGATCTTCAGCACGCCATCCTCGATGGCGTCGACGAAAAGCTCAGGGCGGCTGCGCGATTTGATCGCGGAACCATTTGGGCGGCGGTTGCCTCATTGGCGGCGTCCGTTCTTGCTGCCGGTGTGGCAATTGCGCTTGCCGTGGCCTTCGGCTGAGAAATCACAGATAGCCGGCGCGCGCGCGGTTGTCGATGACGAAAGCCAACGACGGGTCGGGCGCCTGCCACGCACCGGCTGTCGCCTTCAACTTCGGCAGACAGTCGTTCGGAGCCAGTTCCCGCAGGTGTCGTGAACCCGGCCGGGCCAAGCGACCCACGCGCAGTGCGTGCACGTCGAGAATCTCGCCGAACAACTTGCGCATCTCGCGGCCGTTGCCGAACCCGCGCCCACGGGGCAAACGGCTGATGATCCGACGGATCGGCGCCTGGATGCGCGTCGTGTCGTAGTCGTTCTCGAGGGCGATGACGTTGAAGATCTCGACAAGTTCGTCGTTCGAGTAATCGGGAAAGTCGACCGTCGCGTCGAAACGGCTCTTCAAGCCCGGGTTCATGTCCATGAACTTCTTCATCTCCTCGGGATATCCCGCCACGACGACGGCGATTTGGCCGCGGTTGTTCTCCATGAAGGTCAACAGCTCTTCCACGGCTTCGCGGCCATAGTCGTAACCGTGTTCGCTGATCAGCGAGTACGCCTCGTCGATGAACAGCACCCCGCCCTTTGCCTGTTCGCACACCTGTCGCGTCTTCAACGCAGTTTGACCCACGTATGCAGCGACGAGGGTCGACCGATTCGCCTCGATCAGGTGACCGCGCGACAGCAGGCCGAGCGACTTGTACAGCTGGCCAATGAGACGCGCGACGGTTGTCTTGCCCGTGCCGGGGTTGCCGGTGAACACCAGATGTGGCGACGGCAGCACGGCCTTCATTCCGGCATCCTGGCGCAGCTTTTCCAAACGTTGACGGGCAACCAAACTGCGCGTCACGTCTTTCACGGGGACAAGGCCCACCAGCTTGTCGAGCTCGGCCAACACCTGGGCCGTTGTCATCGGTCGAGCCGGAATCGTCACCGGCCTGCGCGCGCTGATTGAAGTCATTGTCGTCATGTGGTCCTCCTCGTCGATTTCTTCTTCGTCCGGATCTTCGTCTTCGTTGTCATCGATGCCCGCGCTCACCTCAGGTGAGTTCGATTCATCGTCTGATCTGTCTTTGCGGGCACTTGCAATCACATCGTTGGCTCGACCCCAGGTGTGGTCGATGCTGCCGATCGCCTGTTCGATGTTCAACATCAAGAACTCGTGGGCCTCGGGGGTCTGTTCGTAGTCGACGAGAATCGAATGGGTGAGGAATACGTGTGTTTGGCCGTCGGGATAGCCGCTCGCCGAATCATCGACGCGCAACGAACAGAAGGGCATCCACTGCGTCATCTGCAACAGATGCTTCTGCGTCTTCGGATGTGCCGCTCCTGCAGGCAACTTCGCATCGATCCGGAGAACGTACGTGCCGTTGAAGCGGCGATAGACGTGTGCTCGGCATCCGACGGTCGAATCCTTCATCGTGAAAGCGAACGGGTCGGCCGATGATCCCTCCGCTTCGCCAATCAACGTCACGAACGGAGCAAGGCACTTTCGGGCGAACTCCAGCACACGCGAATCGATCGGTTTCACTTTCCCTCCGTGCCGAACACCTCGGTCGTCCATTCGTTTTCCAGGAAGTCCCAGAACGTTTCGTTGTATGTCTGGTACAGCGGCCAGCACGAGTGCAGCCACGCGTGTGCATCGGCGTGCGACGCGCCGAAGTGCGACATGTACCACGCCTTCAGCACCAGGCCGGTGCGCGAACGCCCACCGTGGCAGTGCACCACCACGTCGTGGCCCGACGCAGTGAACGCCTCGACGGCCTGAACCGCGTCGCGCACCGCGAACCCCAGCAGCGGGTTCTGCAACGGACCCTCTTCGTCGCGCATGTACACCTCGCGACGATGCTCACGACCCGTGAACCGGTCGTCGACAATGCACATCGACACCACTGCCATGTTTTCAGGCGACTCGTTCGCACCCTCGAGGTTCGCCGCCAGCACCGCAGCACCGGAACGAGCCGCCGCCACCACCTTTGGCCCACGCGGGGCTTCGGGTTCGGTGCGCGTCGCGGGTCCGCGCCCCAGCAGTGCACGCGCCAGGTCGTGCAGACCCATCGCGGTGTATTCGGCGACAACCCCCGTCGGACGACGCAGCGAACCGTTGACCGCAGTCACCCAGCGCGAGGGAATGCCCTGCAGGCCGTACACCGCGCCGGCGATTGCACCCGTCACCGCGGCCACCGTGTCGGTGTCGCCACCCAGATTGATCGCCGCGATCACCGCGTCGGCGAACGAACTCGTCGAACGCACCGCCCACACCGCTTGTGCCACGCACGTCCATGCAGAACCGTTCGACGGGCCGTCATCAGTGAACGGCGACCACTTCGGCGACAGCAACGCTGCGTAGCGACCGCATTCCTCGTCCGGAATACCTGGCAACACCGAGAACCCCGGGACCCGCGAGTGGATGTGGGTGTCGAACTTCCCCGAGACGATGGCCGAGCGCACCAGTTCGGCAACGACCGCCGCACCAACGCCCACACCCGGGTCGAAGTGGGTCAGTCGTGCCTGGTCGAATGCGATCACCCACGTATCAATGCGCCCCCACAGCACGCCCGCA
>JBBANY010000085.1:0-9773 GCA_040401695.1 Ilumatobacteraceae bacterium | reverse complement strand
CAGACGAAAACGAACAGCTCCATCTAGCGGCCGTCCCTCTCGGCCTGCTCGGCCTCGGCGGCGCGCACCCCGTAGCCGAGTTCGCCGCTCCACGACACGACACCCTCGAATTCGGCGTCGCCGCTGGGCGACGTGGCGCGCATCCAGCCCGATGTGTGGAGGTCTTCACCCGGACGCCAGTCCTCCCACGGCAGATGCTGCGGCTTGCCCGCATCGTCGACGAGGAGTTCCGACTTGGTGTAGATCGCATCACGTCGGTTGGTGAAGGAGAACTCGAACAACTTCGTCTCGGTGATGGCCTCAGTCGGACACGCCTCGACGCACATGTCGCAGTGGATGCAACGCAGGTAGTTGATCTCGTAGACGAAGCCGAAGCGCTCTCCCGGTGACGTGGGGTTGGCGGGATCGTTGTCCTTGCCGCGCACGTAGATGCACTTCGCGGGGCACACACCGGCGCAGAGTTCGCAGCCGATGCACTTCTCCATGCCGTCCTCGTAACGATTGAGGACGTGACGGCCGTGCAGGCGTTCGGGCTTTTCGATTTTCTCGTCGCGTGATTCCTTCTTGCCGCGACGGAACATGCGACCGCCCGAGTACTCGGTGGTCACTCGGTTGCGCTTGCCGTGCTGACGCACGGTGACGAGGAATCCTCCCAGGTAGCCCATCTAGAACTGCACCCCTTCGGCTTCACGGTTCCGGTCGCTCGCGCGGAACGCAAGTTGCATCATGACGAAGGCAATGATGATGACCGCGAGTGACAGTGGCACGACGATCCACTGGTCCCAGCCGCGATCATCGGCCAGACGTTGGGCCGCGAGAAGCATGAACCACCCGAGCGATGCCGGGATGAGGAACTTCCAACCGAGGTCCATGAGCTGGTCGTAGCGGAACCGCGGCAGGGTGCCACGGAACCACACGTAGATATAGAGGAACACGAGCACCTTGAGGAGCAACCAGACGGTGCCCTCGAGGGCGTTCGGAACGAGCGGAATGTCGAGGGTCGTGTCGCCGATCGTGATCGGCTGCGGACCACCGAAGAACAAGGTGACGATGAACGCCGACATCGTGATCGTGTTCATGAACTCGGCAAGGAAGAACAAGGCGAAACGAATCGACGAGTACTCGGTGTTGAATCCGCCGACGAGTTCTTGTTCGGCTTCCACCAAGTCGAAGGGTGGCCGGTTCAGTTCGGCCGTGGCGGAAACGAGGAAGATGAGGAACGGAACGACACCCGTCGCAACGAGGTTCCAGGATCCGAGCGACGACTGGGCGTCGACGATGCCGCTCGTGGACAGCGTGCCGCAGACGAGAATGACCGCTGCGAGCGACAAACCGAGTGACGCCTCGTAGCTGACCATCTGCGCCGACGCACGCACCGAGCCGAGAAGCGGGTACTTCGAGCCGCTCGACCAGCCGGCGAGCATGATGCCGTACACGGCGATCGACGAAATGGCGAGAGCGAACAGCACGCCGACCGGCGGGTCCGCCAGCTGCACGCGTGTGGTTTCGCCGAACCACGTCACGAAACCACCGTTGCCGTCACGGAAGTCGCCGCCCAGCGGAATGATGGCGAATGCGAGGAACGCCGGGACGAACGACAGGTAGGGCGCGAGTCGGAAGACGAACTTGTCGGCGCGCTCGGGCAGCAGGTCTTCCTTGAAGAACAACTTGATGCCGTCGGCGAGAGTCTGCAGCAAACCAAAGGGGCCGGCCTTGTTCGGGCCGACGCGGTTCTGCATGCCGGCGATCGCCTTGCGTTCGAACCAGACCATCAACATCGTGGCGACGAGACCGACGACGAAGACGACCAGTACCTTCACGAGCACGATGAGGAGCGGCGTCCAGAGAAGATCGCCCTCGAGCAGCGGATCGATCGCGAGGAACGACACGATGCTCACTTCAGGTTCTCCACTCGCACATCGATGACCGGTTGGTCACCGTCGATGAGTTCACGGATGTCGGCGCCCGTCTGGTTGAACGGCACCCACGCGGTGCCCTTCGTGACGGTCACGTCGGCACGCACCGGCAAAACGATCGACGTGCGCGAAGTCGACACGCGCACTTCACGACCGACCGCCGTTCCGATGGCTTCGATGTCGCGCGGGTTCAGGTGCACGGCGGCACCCGCACCGAGGTTGGCGAGTGATCGGCTGGCTACGGTGCCGACCGCGCGGTCGTACATACGACGCGACACGACGAGGCGCAGGTCGTAGGAGTTGCGGTCGGGTGCGACGAGATTGCGCGTGTCGAGCGTGGTCCTGCCCGCCGCCTCGACGTGTTGTGCTGCGAGGTCGGTGAGTGATCCGACGCCGAGGTCGTGGCCGAGACGTTCGGCGAGTTCGATCGCCACCATCCAGTCGGGCCGGCTGGTGCCACGGGCGGTGACACGTTGCGACAGGCAACTGATGGTTCCCTCGATGTTCGTGACGCTGCCGGTGCGCTCGGCGTAGGCCGCCACGGGCAGCAGAACGTCGGCAAGGACCGACGACGCGGTCGGGAACGTGTCGAGTGCGATGATGCTGCGCGCGGACGCGAGGGCGCGTCGCGCGAGGTCGGCATCGGGTGCGTCACTCAGCGGATCGGCGCCGAGAAGAACCAGGCACTCGATGCGACCGTCGGCCGCCGCACGCAGAATGTCGCGCGCATCACCGGCCGACGTCGGTGCGAGACCTTGTTCGAGCGCGCCTCGTACGTTGCCACGACGCAAGACCGGCAGGACACGCACACCCGACACCGCGGCAGCGAGCGCGTTGTAGGCCTGCAGGGTGAAATCGGCCGACTCGGCGAGGTTCGCGCGACCAAGGACGACGACGACGTTGCCGCCGGCCAACTGCGAAGCAATGGATGCGTCGGCGAGGGCGGCCTTGACCGCGGCGACCTGGTTGCCCGGTTCGTAGGGCACGAACTTCCATGCGTGACGCGTGAGACCCGATGCCTTCGGTGCAATCTCGATGATCCGCACGCCACGCTTCGTCGCCGCATCGCGAAGACGCAGGTGCAGAACCGGCAGTTCTTCCTTCAGATCGGGGGCGAGCAGCACGATCGTCGACGCGGACGCCGCGTCTTCGATGGTTGCCTGCGGAAGCTCGAACACCGCAGCCGGCAGGCCGTCATCGATCTGCGGATCACGCATCGTGATGCCCATCGCATCGGCGAGCATCGACCATGCACGAACGTCCTCGTTCGCGAGACGCGCGCCGCCGAGGATGGCGACGCTGTCGGCACCACGTGACGAGACGGCGAGACGAATCGTTCGAGCCGCAACTTCGAGTGCATTGGCCCACGACGTCGGTGCAAGACCCCTCTCGCCCTTCAGCATCGGAGCGGTCAGACGCTCGTCGCTGGCGATGGATTCGAAATTGAAACGGCCGCGGTCACACAACCAACCCCAGTTGAGGGTTCCCATGCCGGGCTCGTCGGGATTGTCGATGCCCTGCAGACGCACGATCTGGTCGCGACTCGACTGCACCGAGACGCGACAACCGACCGCACACGTGGTGCACGTGCTCTCGGTTTCCTCGAGATCCCACGGACGGGCCTTGAAGCGGTAGGGCTTGGCGGTGAGCGCACCCACCGGGCAGATCTGCACGGTGTTGCCCGAGAAGTACGAGGCGAATGGCTCGTCGGGGAACGTCAGCACCTGGGTGTTGTTGCCGCGGTGCGTGAACGAGATCAGCGGATCGCCGGCGACGTCGCTCGCAAAGCGCGTGCAACGATCACAGAGAATGCAGCGCTCGCGGTCGAGGTAAACGAGGTCGCTGATTGCGATCGGCTTCTCGTAGTGACGCTTTTCCTCGACGTAGCGGCTTTCGCCCGGACCATGCGAGAACGCCTGGTCCTGCAGCGGGCATTCGCCGCCCTTGTCGCACACCGGACAGTCGAGCGGGTGGTTCGCGAGAAGAAGTTCGAGCATTCCTTCCTGCGCGCGCTTCACCTGCTCGGTTTCGGTGCGCACGACCTGGCCCTCGGCGACGGGTGTCATGCACGACACGACCATCATCGGCCCACGTGGTCCCTCGACTTCGACGATGCACTGGCGGCACATGCCGACCGACTTCATGCGGGGGTGGTAGCAAAAGCGCGGGATGAAGTCGCCCGCGCGATCAGCCGCAGCGATGATGAACTCACCCTTGCGCGCGGCAACGTCGCGGCCGTTCAGGTTGATCGTGACCGCGTTCGGGTCGACGACCACTTCCTGTTCCGTGTTCGAGTCGGTGTTCGATTCCGTGGTGCTCATCACTCACCGCCCACTGCAGTGACGGGAATGCGATTGCGCTTCGTGACGCGTGCCTCGAATTCCTCGGGGAACAACGTGAGGGCAGAGTTGACCGGCGCGTACGCCGACGGGCCGACGAAGCAGATCGTTGTCATCTTGTACGGGAAGGGCACGGCCGAGAGACCGAGACGTTCACTCGAAGCATGCGGGAAGTCGCCAGGACAGATCGATGTGCCGACTTCGATGAGCTGTTCGAGGTCGGCATCGGTGCCGTTGCCCTCGACGATGCGGGTGAGGATTCGTTCGAGCCACGTGCCGCCCTCGCGACACGGAGTGCACTTGCCACATGATTCGTGCGCGTAGAAGCGAGTCAACGTGAGCGCGGCGTGCGGGATGTCGGTTGTCTCGTCCATCACCATGATCGCGCCCGAGCCGAGCATCGAACCGGCGGGGCCGACCTGGCTCGCCTCGAAGGGAAGATCGAGTTGGTCGGGCAGGAACCAGGGTGCCGAACCGCCGCCGGGCACGAACGCCTTCAACTTGTTGCCGTTGCGGATGCCTTGGCAGAACTCTTCGCCGTAGAGAAGGTCTCGGAACGTGGTCGTGCCGTTCACGATCTCGTAGACACCGGGACGCTTCACGTGACCCGAGACGGCCACCATGCGCGTGCCGGGCGAGGTCTTCGTTCCGATCGCGGTGTAGGCCTCGGCGCCGTTGCGCGCGAGCCACGGCAGGTTCGCCAGAGTCTCGACGTTGTTCACGATCGTCGGTTGGCCGTAGAGACCGATCGCGGCCGGAAAGTACGGCGGCTTCAACCGCGGCATGCCGCGGTTGCCCTCGAGGCTTTCGATGAGTGCGGTCTCTTCACCGACGACGTACGCACCCGCACCCCAGTGCAGGACGATGTCGACGGAGAAGTTCGACCCGAGAATGTTGCGACCCACGTAGCCCGCCGCGTACGCCTCGTTCAACGCAGCCGCGACGCGCTCTTGCGCCGTCGCCATTTCACCGCGGATGTAGAGGAAGCAGCGCGACAAACCCGCCGCGTAGCACGCGATGAGACAACCTTCGATCAGCTGGTGCGGATCGCGCTCCATGAGCAGGCGGTCTTTGTACGTGCCGGGTTCGCTCTCGTCGCCGTTGACGACGAGATAACGCGGGACGTTGCCCGCGGGCATGAGTCCCCACTTCGTTCCGGCGGGGAATCCTGCGCCTCCGCGACCCAAGACCGTCGCGTTCTTGACTTCCTCGTGAACGTCGGCGGCCGGACGCGCAAGTGCCGCACGCAGTCCCTTGTATCCATCGGTCGCCAGGTAGCGCTCGATGGTGTACGAGTCGGCGTACTCGAAACGCGAGGTGACGATCTTCGGTCGGTCACCTGCGTAGAAACCTGCTGCGTGTGCGTACGTTCCGGTCACAGCGCCGCCTTTCCGTTCATCCACACGGGTTCCTGGCCGGGTGCTTCGGGTGGCAACGCACCGACGGCGCGGTCGGCGGGAATGTGTTGGCGCACACGCGCGAGCGTGCCGTGCGGTGGAATCTCCTCGGCCAACTTCCCTGCCGCCAGGTCGTCGATCAGCGCGTCGAGTTGTGCGGTCGTCATGCGGAACCGATAGCGGTAGTTCACCTGCAGACACGGCGCCTCGGTGCAGGCCGCCTGGCACTCGGCGTGCTCGATCGTGAACAGGCCGTCGGAGGTGGTGCCACCGGCCTTGATGCCGAGACGGTGCTCCGCGTGGTGCAGCAACTCCTCCGAACCCATGAGGGCGCACGACATGGTGCCGCAGATGTTGATGACGTACTTGCCCACCGGCTCGAACTTGAACATCTCGTAGAACGATGCCGTGCCGAGAACTTCGGCGGGTGTCACGCCGACGAGCTCCGCGATGTGCTTCATCGCTTCGTCGGTCACCCAGCCGTTCTGCTCTTGCGACAGGTGCAGCAGCGGAATCAGCGCCGACTTCGGCCGTGGATAACGGGCGATGATTTCGTTTGCGATCGCCACGTTGGCATCGGTGAGGCGGCTCATCGGTCGACCTCGCCGAGAACGGGATCGACCGACGAAATGACGGCAACCGCGTCGGCCACGAGTCCGTCGCGCATCATGTGCGGCAGACACTGGATGTTGACGAACGACGGCGCGCGCATGTGGATGCGGTACGGCTTCGGTGAGCCGTCGCTCACGATGTAGCAACCGATTTCGCCGCGCGGGCTCTCGATGCCGACGTACACCTCGCCCTCGGGCACCTTGAATCCCTCGGTGAAGATCTTGAAGTGATGGATGAGTGCTTCCATGGACTCGTCGATACGCGCACGCGGTGGTGGCGTGACCTTCTTGTCCTGGATGCGGTAGTCACCCGACGGCATGCGATCGAGGATCTGACGCACGATCTTCATCGACTCGCGGATCTCGTTCAGGCGAATTGCGTATCGGTCGAATGCGTCGCCGTACGAACCGACGATCACGTCGAACTCGACGTCGTTGTAGCGCAGGTAGGGCATGTCGCGACGCAGGTCCCATGCCACGCCGGTCGAACGCAGAATCGGACCGGTCGCGCCGAGAGCGACCGCCTCTTGGGCGGTGATGACACCGACTCCCTGCAGACGTTCACGCCAAATCGGCTGTTCGGTCATGAGGATGTCGTATTCGCCGAGACGATCGGGCAGACGATCGAGAATGTCGAGCACGTCGTCGCGCCAACCCGCAGGCAGGTCGGCGGCGAGTCCGCCCGGTCGGATGAAGTTGTGGTTCATCCGCAGTCCGGTGACCTTCTGGAAGAAACGCAACACTTCTTCGCGCTCGCGCCAGCCGTAGATCATCATCGAGACCGCGCCGATGTCCATGCCGTTCGTCGCGAGGAACAGCAGGTGGCTGCTCATGCGGTTGAGTTCCGACAGGAGCATGCGCATCCACACGGCGCGCTCGGGAATGTCGCCGTCGATGCCGAGCAACTTCTCGACGGCCATCGAGAAGACGAGTTCGTTGTTCAGCGGCGACAGGTAGTCCATGCGCGTGACGTTGGTACCGCCCTGCATGAACGTGAGATCCTCGCCCGTTTTTTCCATGCCGGTGTGCAGGTAGCCGATGATCGGCTTGCAACGCAGAACGCGCTCACCCTGCAGTTCCAGCATGAGGCGCAACACTCCGTGGGTACTGGGGTGCTGCGGGCCCATGTTGATGATCATCGTCTGATCTTCGGGAACCTCGGTGGGGTCGACGTTGTCGGTGGCGAGCGCGGCCGCCTGCGCCTCGGTCATGCGCAGCACCGCACCGACTTCGCGCATCACCTCGCGCGCGGTGAGTTCGCTGCGCGCGCGCATCTCTTGATTGCCCTCGGCGGTTGCACCGGGTGTCGCTGTGATGAGATCGGTCACGACGGGCTCCCCTTGAACTGAACCGGAATGCGGCCGATCGCGTAGTCCTTGCGCAACGGATGGCCGACCCAGTCTTCGGGCATCAGGATGCGCGAGAGATCGGGGTGACCCGTGAACGCGATGCCGAACATGTCGTACACCTCGCGCTCCATCGCCTCGGTACCCGGATACAGATCGAACGCCGACGGCAGGGTGGCATCGGACTCGGGAACCGCGACGCGCACACGGATGCGCTCACGGCGCTCGAGCGAGATGAGATTCAACACGACCTCGAATCGCTCGGTCGGCCGACCGACCCGCGAGGCGTAGGTCGAGTAGTCGACGGCGGTGAGGTCGGTGCACAACACGAACGTGTCGTCGACGAGTGCCTTCAGTGTGGCGACGTAGTTATCACGCGTCGGATGGATCACGGTCTGGCCGCGGGAGTCGCTGACGTGACACCCGTAACGCATCGGCGCGGGTGCAGGTGCGTGCTCGGTCAGGGTCGCGTCGTCGTTCATTTTCAGCGGCTTCCGAGAATGACCGGCGTGCTCACCGAGCCGGCGGGGATTTCGTGGATGTGAACGTTTGCGCCCGCACCGGTCTCCTTGCGGCGGCGCAGGATCTCACCGTCTTCGATGAGTTGGTGCAACGTCTCGATCGCGTGGATGAGGGTCTCGGGGGTGGGCGGGCATCCCGGTGCGTACACGTCGACCGGTACCACCTGGTCGACACCCTGCACGATGGCGTAGTTGTTGAACATGCCGCCACTCGAGGCGCACACACCCATCGAGATGACCCACTTGGGTTCCATCATCTGGTCGTACACCTGACGCAGAACCGGTGCCATCTTCTGGCTGACGCGGCCCGCAACGATCATGATGTCGGCCTGTCGCGGCGATGCGCGGAACACTTCCATGCCGAAACGCGCGAGGTCGTAGTGCGCCGCACCCGTTGCCATCATTTCGATCGCACAGCAGGCCAGACCGAACGATGCCGGCCACGATGAGCGCGAGCGAGACCAATTCACGAGGTCTTCGATGCGCCCCGTCAGGAAGTTGTGTTGCAGGCCACCGAGACCTTCGTCGAGAACGTCACGCACACCCATCAGGCGGCCGCACCTTCCTGCAGAGATTCGATGCGACCTTCGGCACCGACACGACGGATCGTCGACGTCGTGGTCCGGTTCGCAGACACGACACCTTCGTGCGACGAATCGATGCGACCGGCGCGTTGCAGCGGGCCCCAGTCGAGCGCGCCGCGTGCGACGACGTAGACGAACGCAACGAAGAAGACCGCACTGAACGCGAGCATCTCGAAGAACGCAAACGAACCGAGGAACTCACGGTCGACCGCATAGGGGTAGACAAAGATGATTTCGATGTCGAACATGATGAACAACATCGCCACGATGTAGAACGAAACAGGGAAGCGTTGCGGCGGTTCCCGTCCGGGGACGATGCCGCACTCGTAGGGTGCTTCCTTTGCGGCATTCGGACGCTTCGGGGCGAGAAGCGTCGACGCGAGAAAGCTGAGAGCACCGAAGAGAATCGCCAGCACCAGCAGAACGATGATCGGAAGGTACTGCCCCACGGTGCCGACCCTTTCTAGACCTTCGCCGGATTCAACTCACCCGCGATGTTCTCCTTCACGAATCGATCGCGACGGTGGAGAAGCCAGCACAGGATGAGGAAGATGATCGTGGATCCGATGGTGATGAACACCGCGGGCTGACGCTTCGACCCGAGGTCGCGGATCATGAGCAAGTAGCGGTGCGGCTGTTCGTTGTCGATGACGGGGCGTGCCGGTGCACGACCGGGTTCGGTGCGCTGCGGCACCAACGACGCGAGTTCCACCAACGCGTAGCGCGGCTTGTGCATGAACGCGGTGAAGTCGAGCGACTCGGAGATCTTTGGCCAGCGTTCGCCACCTCGGTCGTACACGGCGACCGCCGTGTATTCGCCGGCCGCATACTCCTTGGCCTTGTTCTGGATGATGTCGTCGGCAGAGGCAACGGCCTGTCCGCGACGCGGGTCGGCATCGTCGAGACGGGTCCAACCCGCGGCAACGAGTTCTGCCTGAGCAGCCTTGGCGACATCGGTCGGTGTCGCACCTGCATCGATCTTGATCGGAGCACCGATGACTTCGGCGCGGTCGAGTTCGCGCGCGTCACGCACAATGGAGATTGGCGCGGCCGTCTTCC
>JBBANY010000084.1:0-9831 GCA_040401695.1 Ilumatobacteraceae bacterium | reverse complement strand
GCCCGCGCGCTGCAACAAGAGCACCCGAACGAGAAAGTCACTGCGCATGTCGCGCAGATGTTCGACGGGATTCGTCAACCACTCACGGGCCGCGCGACGGCCTGCGGGCGTGCACGTGAGCGTCCACTTCAGTTGACCGCGCACACCCACCGCTTCGCTCGACGTGACGAGACCCATCGACTCGAGTTGCTTGATGGCGCGGTACACGACCGGCCGACTGTGCGTGAGCACCGCGCCGAGTGATCCGTCGGGAGCGAAGTGTCTCGCCAGGTCGTACCCGTGGCCGACTCCTTGCGAGACGAGAACGAGCGACGCGCCACAGACCGAATCCGGCAGTTGAGTGCTGCTTCTTGATGGTGATCGAGCCATGAAACGACAGTAGTCCGTGTGGGACTATTGGATAGTTGTGGTGTGACCAATAGGTTTTGCGCTCATGCGCCCCCGCCTGTGTTTGTTGGTTCTTCTGATCGTTGGCTGTGCGATCACGTCCTGTTCGTCTTCGCGATCGGAGGGGTCGTCTGAGCTCAACATTCACGTGGCGGCATCACTTCGTGGGGTGTTCACCGCGCTGGGAGAGGAATTCGAGGCGCAATTTCCCGACGTGACATTGAAGTTCAACTTCGCCGGCAGTTCGACACTCGTAACGCAGATCGAGCAGGGAGCGCCGGCCGACGTCGTGGTCATGGCTGACGCGGCGAACATCGACAAGTTGGTCACCAGTGGTGATGTGAGGAAGTCGGATGTCCGCGATCTCGCGTACAACGAACTCGCGATCCTCGTCGAACGAGGCAATCCATTGATGATCGATTCGTTGAATGATCTCTCCCGCGAGGAAGTGCGCGTCGTGTTGTGCGATGAAGCGCAACCATGCGGTCGCTATGCCGAGCAGATGTTTGCGACGGCACGGATCGTCGTTGAACCTGCGAGTCGAGAGACAAACGCTGCCGCAGTCGTTTCCCGAATCGCCAACGGCGAGGCGGATGCAGGCATCGCGTATCTGACGGACGGACTCGCGCCCGACGACAACGTCGAGGCAGTGCGGATTCCGGCCTCGGTGAACGTGACAGCCAGGTACCCGATTGCTCCGGTGGTGGATCCGTCGTCACGCAACGCCGCCGCAGTCGCAGCATTCCTCGAGATGGCGCGCGGCAGCGTCGGTGACCGGTTGTTGGCGGACGCAGGGTTCACGTTGCCGTGACCCGTCGGCTCGCATCGCCACGGGGACTCTCGGTCCTCGGAATTCCGGCCGCGGCGCTGGTGATCATTCCCGTCGTCGCCGTCGTGTGGCGCACGCCATGGTCCACTTTCTGGTCGTCCATCTCGAACGATGTGTCACGCACCGCTCTCGCCCTGTCGCTTCGCACATCGTTGATCGCCACGTTGCTTGCACTCATCTTCGGCACGCCTCTCGCGTGGATGCTCGCCAACTCACGCTTCCGCGGTCTGGCCGTCGTGCGTTCCCTCCTCGTTCTGCCGATGGTGCTGCCTCCGGTCGTCGGCGGTGTCGCATTGCTGTATGCCTTTGGCCGGCGGGGTCTGGTTGGCGGGGTGCTCGACGACTGGTTCGGCGTTCGCCTGGCCTTCACCGAAACCGCGGCGGTGATGGCTCAGTTCTTTGTGGCGGCACCGTTCTTCATCGTCGTGATGGAGGCAGCTTTCGCACAAGTCGATCCACGAGTCGTCGGGTCCGCGCGAACATTCGGCGCCGGGCCGTGGCGCACCTTTCTCACGGTGACGATTCCGCTCGTTCGGCCTTCTTTGGTCGCGGGGCTCGTCTTGACTTGGGCACGGGCACTCGGCGAATTCGGAGCGACGATCACCTTTGCAGGCAACACTCCGGGACGTACGCAAACGATTCCACTTGCGGTGTACAGCGCACTCGAGTCGGGGGACGATTCGGCACTCGCGCTGTCACTGCTGATGGTGACGGTGTCGGTCGTTGTTCTCGTGGCGTTGCGCGGTCGTTGGGTCGGAGCACTGCGTCGGGGTGGCGAATGAGCCTGGCTATACGGTGCCGGTTCGTCCGCGAGACGTTCTCGATCGATGTCGACGTGTCGGTTGGATCGGGCTGTGTTCTCGGCATCGGAGGCGAGAACGGATCAGGAAAGACGACGACCCTCGACATGATCGCCGGCTTGTTGCCGTGCACTTCCGGGTCGATCTCGATCGACGACTCGGTCGTCGATGATTCCGAGACGGGAACGTTCGTGCAGCCCGAACACCGTGGCGTCGCAACGGTCTTTCAAGGTGGAGGCCTGCTTCCGCATCTGTCAGTCGCGGGCAACCTCACCTTTGGTCGCGGTCGGGCACTTCGCGCCTCGCCACGCTTCGACGAAATCGTCGATGCATTCGACCTGCGTGGCCTTCTCCGGCGCCGACCGAACGAACTCAGTGGCGGCCAGCGTCAACGCGCGTCTCTCGCTCGCGCGTTTCTGTCGCCGTCGCGCGTTCTGCTGCTCGACGAGCCGACGACATTCCTCGACACCGACTCACGCAATGCGATTCGTCGATTGATGAAGGACTGGTTCGACGCCTACGAGGGCACGGTCGTTCTCGTGTCGCACGACACGAGCGAGATCGACGAACTCGCCGACGTCGCACTTCGGGTGGACGTCACCCGAGGTGCAACGACCGAAGCGAATCTCGTACGCGGCTGAAACTCAGTGGCGCGTCAGAGGTGCGAAATGATCGCGTCGCAGGATGACACGGTGATACCCGCACCCTCCTCGACGTCGAGGCGCTCGATGACACCGTTGTTGATGATCGCCGCATAACGCTGCGACCGGGCGCCGAGGCCGAAGCCGGACCCGTCGAGTTCGAGACCCATCGCCTTGGTGAAGTTGCCCGCACCGTCAGCGAGCATGACGATTTCCGATGCACCCTGCGACTGCTTCCACGCCTCCATCACCCACGGGTCGTTGACGCTGATGCAGGCGACCGAGGTGACGCCCTTCGACTTCAGTTCGTTGAATCGCTGGACAAAGCCCGGCAGGTGCACCTTCGAGCAACCCGGGGTGAAGGCCCCCGGTACGGCAAAGAGAACGACCTTGCCCTTGCCGAGAACCTCGGCAGAACTCACGGGCTTGGGCATTCCGTCCTCTCCGAGGACGTGAATCTGGACGTCGGGAATCTTGGTTCCGGCTGAGGCTGTCATGGACAAATGGTGGCACAATCGCGCAAGACACACAATCGCACGATCGGGGAGGTGACATGGAGCAACTGACCGGGGTCGACGCGAGTTTCCTCAATATGGAGACGAATTCGGTCTTCGGGCACGTCAGCGCCATGTACACCTACGACGTCACCGACGCACCGGGTGGCGCAAGTTACGAAGCGGTCAGGGCCGCAATTCTCGAGCGTCTCGACGACTTGCCCGTTTTCCGGCGTCGCTTGGTGACGGTTCCCCTCGGCCTCGACCTTCCTTATTGGATCGAGGACCCCGACTTCGACATTGACTTCCATCTGCGTCACCACGCGGTGCCACCGCCCGGCACGCCCGAACAAGTCGGCGAGGTCGTCAGTCGCATCATCTCGCGGCCGCTCGACCGTTCACGACCGCTGTGGGAGTTCTACGTCATCGAGGGTCTCGACAACGGAACGCGCATCGCGCACCTCAACAAGATCCACCACTCGACGATCGACGGCAAGTCCGGCGCAACGTTGCTCGAAACTCTCCTCAGCACCGATCGTGACGCGCGCCCGACACACGAGCACGCGGTGTGGCATCCCGATCGCGTGCCGACGGATCAGGAACTGTTGTTGCGCACCGCAGCCGAATACATCCGTCGACCGGAGAAGTTCGTACGCCTCACCGTGCGCACACTGCGCGAGATTGCAGCACAGACTCACGTCGGCAGCGTGCAGATGCTCGCCGACATGATTGCCCAACCGCTGCCGGGGCCCGTCGGTACGGTGTTACGCAAGCGTCTTCGACGTTCGCACGGTGAAGACGTCGACCGCGCACCGGCACTTCCGCCCACCGCGGCCCCCCGAACTCCGTGGAACACCAACATCACCCCCCACCGCCGATTCGCCTACACAACGATCAACATCGACGACGCAAAGACCATTCGTCGCGCAACGGGTGCAACATTCAACGACGTCGTGATGGCACTGTGCGGTCTCACCTTGCGCAAGTACCTCATCAAGAAGAATGCGCTACCCGCGGAACCCCTCGTTGCCCTCGTACCCGTCAGCACCCGTTCATCCGATGAAAGTGCCACATACCAGAACCGCGTCACCGGCCTTCTCGCTGAACTCGGTACCGACGAAGACGACCCGCTCGCCTTGTTGGGCCGCGTACAAACGTCGATGTCGCGCGCAAAGACGAATCTGCAGGCGATTCCCGCTGCAAATCTGCAGGACTTCACTCAATTTGCACCTCCGCTCATCGCGGCACGCGCCATGCGCATGTACAGCAGACTGCGTGTGGCGGATCGGCTGAATCCGCCGTTCAACCTGATCATCTCGAACGTTCCCGGCCCGACGGTGCCCCTGTATTCATCGGGTGCGGAAATGAAGCACTTCTTTCCGGTTTCCACCATCGCCGATGGCCAGGGTCTCAACATCACCGTGCAGAGTTATCTCGGCAACCTCGACTTCGGCTTCGTGTCGTGTCGTGAACTGATTCCCGATTTGTGGGAATTGGTCGAACTTTTGCACCAATCGCTCGACGAGATGTTGACGGCTGCGAAGTCCTTAGCCGCCAAGTAGAGCGTCGAGTTCATCCAGCGCCTCGCGCGGGTTCTTCACGTGAATCGTGCGCAGGCCTACTGCGGTTGCCCCCGCCAGGTTGCCTGCAAAGTCGTCGAGGAACACCGCGTTCGATGCATCTTCGAGACCCAGCGCACCGAGTGTGTGGTGGAAGATCTCCGGCTCGGGTTTGCGCATGCCGACATGGCTCGAGTCGATGTAAGCATCGAACAGCCGGGGCGGCACGTCTTCCTCAAGTTTCGGACGAAACTCACGAATGCTGTTCGACAACAGCGCCGTCTTGTAGCCGCGCCCACGCAACTCGGAGATCTTCTCGAGAACGAACGTATTCACCTCGTACATGCCGGGCGCGAGAATTTTTTCGACTTCGTCACCACGGAACGACATCCCGGCTTCCGCCGCAATCGGTTCGAGCATTCCCTGCAGAACTTCCATCGGAATTTCGCCGCGTTCGAGACGGTGCCACGGATGGTCACCGGATTCGAACTGCGGTCCCATCATCACGTGATGCAATTCGGCCGCAGAACAACCGAGGCCCTCGGCGATCATGCCGATCTGCCGGGTGATCGGCGTGATGATGACGCCACCGAAATCGAAGATGACTGCGGAGATATCGGTCGACTGTGTGGCCACGAGGAAACTCTACGAAAGCCCGCGCTGTCGCACCGTGTCAGATCGCCTGCGACAGCATGACGCCGACGACAACTGCACGGGCCGTCCAGCCGATCGTGCGCGGCCAATTTGTGACGACGAGACGCCGCCCGATGGTTGCGTCGGGTGAATTCGCCATCCGCTCGTGCAGCGGCACCGACAACAAAACGGTGCTGGCGAGCACGACCGCGAGAATCACGGCACCGAGCCATGCCAACCAGGCATCGACCCCGTCCGGACGTGCAACGAGAAGAACAAGGGTGGTCACGCCCTCGACCGCCATCGGCAGGCCGACGACCCACGCGGTGCGGCGCTGGTGCTCGATTGCGACTTCCGGTGCGCGATCCATTCCGATGATGGCCAGCAACGGATAGTGCACCAACTGCACGAACCAGATGACGCCGACCATGACACACGTCGCGACCAAGTTGAGAACCAACTGAACCACGTCGCGACCCTACGACAACTCCGCGGCATGTGGTTGACTGAGCCCATGAGCGATGCGGATTCCCATGCACACACGCACTCCTACGGCCACGACGTTCAGGCCGAACTCGCGCCCATCACTCGCGAACTGCGTGAACTGATACCGGAGGTGTACAAGGGTTTCGGTGGCCTGCACGCCGCGGCATTCCGTGCCGGCGCCCTCGATGCAAAGACAAAGGAACTCGTTGCGCTTGCCATTGCCATCACCACGCACTGCGATGGCTGCATCGCTGCACACGCAAAGGGTGCCGCCCGCAACGGCGCGAGTGAAGCAGAGGTGGCCGAACTCGTCGGCGTGACGATCTCGATGAACGGTGGTCCGGGCACCGTCTACGGGCCGCGCGCATTCGCGGCATTCCGGGAGTTCAAGAACTCCTGACGTCCGGGTGAAGGTTCGGTGAACACAGGGCCAAGGTTCGGTCTTTTCTCTTCACCATGAACTTTCCGACAGTTACTTTCGGGTCATGTTCGGACGCAGTCGCAAACACCCAAAGAAGCGTGTTGTTCACACTCCCGAGTGCACCGCAATCCACGAAGCCATGTTGATGTCTCTGTATCTCGGCTACGGCGCGCCATCGGCCCCGCTCTTCGTACCGACGGGAAGCCTCGTGTGCACCTGCGACCAAGATGGTGGCGATGCCGCACCTCCCACAGAGGTGACACAGGACCCAACCGATGCAAACCTGCGGAGCGTTCTCGTCGCGGTCTGACCTGTCAGACTTGCCCCGAACGGGGGCAACATGAAAATCACACTGCTCGGCACGGGAAGTCCGCTTCCCGACCCGAACCGCGCGGGCCCGTCGACACTCGTGTCGAGCGGATCCCACAACGTCGTCGTCGATTGTGGTCGAGCGTGCGTGATGCGTCTCGTCGGCGCGGGAGTCATGCCTCCGTTCGTCAATCTCGTGTTGTTGACACACCTGCACAGTGACCACATCTGCGACCTGAACGACCTCGTCACCACGCGCTGGATCACGACTCCGGCCGCGATGGCGTCACCGCTCAAGATCGTCGGGCCCGTCGGTACCCGGCGTGTCGTCGAGGGAATGCTCGAAATGCTCGCACTCGACGAGCAGTACCGCCTGGCACACCACGAAGACCTTCGCACCGTCGGTGGAATGAAGATCGACGTCGTCGAGTTGGTCGCCGGCGACGCCCACGAGCACGGCGACCTCGTCGTTCGGGCATTCCGTACCGACCACCGCCCCGTCGAGCCGACACTCGGTTACCGAATCGAACACGACGGCAAGGCAGCCGCGCTGGCCGGCGACACGATTCCCTGCGACGAGTTGTACGACCTGTGCCGCGATGCCGACGTCTACGTGCAGACGGTGCTGCGCGACGATCTCGTCAAACAACTTGCACAACTCTTGCCGGGAAATGCGGGTCGACTCACCGACATCCTCGACTATCACTCGACGGTGGAACAGGCCGGACAAACCGCGTCACGGAGCGGCGTCAAACACCTCTTGCTCACCCACTACGTCCCGGCAATGCAGCCCGGCGCCGAGGACGAATGGCGCCAGGTGGCAGCGGCCCACTACTCGGGACCGATCACCCTTGGTCCCGATCTCACCTACGTCGAAATCTGACCTCTACCCGGACTTCTGGGTCATCCACACGCCGGCGAGCGCGACACCAAGACCGACAACGGCGAGTGCGCCGAGACGTTCGGAGAAAAGAATCGCACCTTCGATGGTGCTGAGCGCCGGCGTGAGAAAGAAAAGGCTGCTCACCTTCGCAGCCGCTCGGCGTGCGAGCAACACCATCATCAACAGCACTGCCGCAATCGACAACACGCCGACGGCCCACGCAAGTGCCGCCGCGTTGCGCCAGGTCACGTGCATCTTCCAGCCCTCGGAGATGATCGCCACAGGGACCAACACCAAACCAGCCGCCACGTACTGAAGCGCGGTCCCGCGCAGCAGCGGCATCTCGCGACCCCGCGAGCGTTGCACCACGGTGCCCGTCGACATTCCCACCACCGCGACAACCATTGCGATCACCGTCGTGGCGGTGATGCTGGCCGCCTTGACGCTGCTGCGTTCGATCAACACCGCCACGACACCAACGACACCACATGCGATTCCCGCCCACTGGATCGACCGCAGCTTCTCCTTCAACAGCCAATGACCGACGAATGAAGTCACCACCGGATGTAGTCCTGCGATCAGGGCACTCACACCCGACGGCAGACCACGCGAGATCGCGAAGAACGTTCCGCCGAGATACGTCGCATGCATGAACACTCCGACGATCGCTGACGACGACACGTGGCGCCGTTCGATGAGTGGGGCCCGAATCGCGTCGGCGATCACCCACAGCACGGCGGCGGAAATAATCATGCGGACTGCAAGGAAAGTGAAGGGCCCCGCGTCACGTGTGCCGTAGCGGGCCACGATGAAACCCGTGCTCCACAGCAGGACGAAGAGCCCCGGGGCGACCTTTTCCAACTTCACGATCGTTCCAAACCACCCGAAAAGACGCTAGAAATTTGGTCTATGTACAGGCGTCGACAGGGCACTCGGGCGAGGTTAGGTGTCCTTGCCCTCCTTGCGACGTCATTGCTCGTCTCCACCGCCGACACCCTCGAGGCCAGCGAAGCAGGACCGAACGGCGTCAACGTCGGCTTCGACTTCTCGTGGGAACGCGCCAAGGCACCCGGCGGGTACACCGCGTCGTTCCTCAACGCCGACAGTGTGAGTCTCAATAACTGCGGCGGTGCGAACTTCACGCACTCGAGCACCGGCTGCAACTTCGTCTTCAAGTACAAGGTTGCCGGCATCACCCAACCCGATGTCTCGCATTCGGCGAACTGGATCACGTGGGTCAAGCCGACGACGTACACCCTCGGCTCGCCATCGACGTCCGGGTGCAATTCGGGTGCCGCAACCACCACGGCCGGCGGGAAAGCACCCGTGACGCTCTTCGACTGCTTCAACGTCCATAGTTTCGGCCAGGTGTTCTCGCCGGCGTCGACGGGTCGTCTCGCCGACATGCAGTTTCGTATGACGTGTCTCGTGCCGTGGGGTGCGAATTCGCTCAACCTCTACGCGGTCCTCTATCGACTCACCGATGATGCATCCGCGCTGTCAGGAACAGGCCCGATTGCAGTGGCGAAACTGGACCTTTCCACATGCCCGTCCGCCCTCTCGTGGGACGGAAAGACATTCAGTGACGCCGACTTCGGCTGGGTCGAGATGCCGTTCAAGAACGTTCGTGTCACCTCCAACACCTTCTACGGCGTGTACTTCGCCGGCAACGGCGTACCCGGCACCCCACCGATCGGTGCCGAAGCCGCGATCGCTGCATCGAAGTCACCGACCACAACGACCACCGTCGCGAAGACCCCGAAGACGACCACGACATCGACCACCGTGCCCGCCACAACGACGACGGTCAAGAAGCGGACACCCAAGACCACCACAACGACCGCTCCTGCAACAACCACCACCGTCGCGAAAAAGAAAACGCCGAAAACCACGACCACGACATCGACCACAACGACGACGATCGCGAAGAAAAAGACGCCAAAGACCACCACGACAACGACGACGGCTCCGGCAACGACGACAACCGTTGCTGTTGCAGGCGACACCTACACGGCTCTGCCCGCGACGGTGAAGGCCGCGAATGCACTGCGCGTGGTGACGCCGGCCGAGGTCGACAAGACGGTTCTCGTTTCGGGCACCGGCAGCGTGTGTCTGCCCGCGGGGCCGTACCTCGTCTTCATGCGACCGGGAACCTGCAAGGCCTACGTGGTCAGCCGCCAGACAAAGGGCAACCTACGGGTTCTCACCACGCGCGTCCTCAAGTCGACGTCGGCGCGCGGTGAGAGTGGCATTCCGACCGAAGTTCTCGACCCGCTCTATTTCGAGGGCGGCACGGCGAAACTGAAGCCCGCATCGGAAAAACTTGTCACCCAACACGCCAAGGTCGCGAAGGCCGCACGTGCCGTTTTGATCGTCGGCTACACCGGCA
>JBBANY010000083.1:2684-10393 GCA_040401695.1 Ilumatobacteraceae bacterium | reverse complement strand
CATTTCGTTGCGCGCCAATTGAGCCCCCAGGCAGAAGTGCGGCCCGTATCCGAAAGCCATGTGCTTTGCCGCATTGTCGCGCGTGATGTCGAATTGCAGCGGATCAGGAAACGTCAGGGGATCGATGTTTGCTGCCTTGTAGGACAGGTAGACCCGATCGCCCACCTTCATGTCGCAGCCCTCGAAGGTGATGTCCTCTTGCACCGTCCGCATGAAGTGACGCACCGGAGTTGCCAGTCGAAGAATTTCTTCAATCGCATTCACCAACAGGTCAGGTGCAGCGCGCAACGCGCTTGTTGTTTCGGGGTGCGAAGCCAGCAGCTGCATTCCGGCCGCCATCGCATACGACGTGGTGTCATGACCCGCCGTCGACACGATGATGTAGTACCCCATCAATTCGGTGTGACCCAGCGGACACCCATTGATCTCGCCGTTCGCGAGCGCACTCGCCAGATCGTCCCGCGGGTTCGCACGACGATCTGCGGTCAGCGCGCCGAAATACTCGAAGAAGTCGCGTACCACCGTGTCGCGCACCTCTGGCGAGGCCGGGGCGCGACGCAGATCGGGATCCTCTTCGCCGAACAGTTCCTGGGTCAGTCTCAACATTCGCGCGTAGTCGTCGCGCGGCAGACCCAGCATGTCGAGAATCACTTCGAGCGGATACGGCAACGCGATCTCCCGGACGAAGTCGCACTCGCCACCCAGATCCGCGAGCTTGCTCAGCGCCGCGACGCTCAATTCCTCCAATCTCGCGTCGAGACGTCCCAAACTTCCCGGTTTGAAGAAATCCGTTGCAAGACGTCGGTGGGAACTGTGTTGCTCTCCATCCATGTGAATGAGCGCCTTCATTTCGCGCTGAATCTTCGATTCGCGTTCGATCGTGCCGAGAACCGGCCGCGGAGCATTGGCAAAAACCTTCGCGTTGCGTTCCACGGCCATCACTGCGTCGTGTCCGATCACCGCCCAAAACGGCGCGTAGCCGGGCGCCTCGACGCGGTGCACGGGTGACTGTCCGTGGAGCACCAGCGCCTCACGTTGCCAACCGTCCATGTCGGCCCAACGGTCAGGATTCGTGAACAGATCGATCACCGCATGCCCCCTCTCTCGCAGCCACCACGCCCGTGTGCTTTACTTGTCAAATGGCAAGTATTGCGTCGCCAAGTAACGTCGCGCAAGTGACAAGAAAATCCAGCCCACCGGCGCAGGACCCTTCGCCTGGTCGCGGTCGTCCGAAGCTCCACACCGACGAACAGATACTCGATGCGGCCCTGCGCATGTTTGCGACACACGGGTACGACGGCATGTCGTTGCGGTCGCTCAATCGCGAACTTGGTCTCAGCCACAGCGCGATCCATCAGCGCTTTGGCACGAAGGAAGACCTCTACAAAGCGGTCATCGACCACGCTTTCGGTGGGATGTTCAGCGAAATCCGCGAGCACATCCTCGCCTCTCCCCGACCGATCGAACCGCTCGCACAGTTGCAGCAGCAACTCAAGGCCTTTCTCATCGTCTCGAGCCGACATCCCTATCTCAACAGGTTGATGAACAACGAGGGCCTCGAAGACTCGTGGCATCTCGATCACATTTATTCGCACTACATCCAGTCGGCAATGCAACCGATTCGACGCATCATGGAAGACCAGATCAAGAAGAAAGTGCTGAAGCCGACGCCCATTCGCACCGTTTTCTTCCTGGCTGCGCACGGTGCGGCCGCCATCTTCACCCTTCGTGCGTTGTCGGCCAAGTTCTCCCCGCAAGACGGCAAGGTCGACGTGGAACGCACCGCTGACGACACCGCATGGCAAATCGTCAACGGCTTGAAGCGCTGATCAGCAACACATCCTCGAGCACAAGTCGCGCAACGCCGAATCGACCGAGGCTTCATCACACGCTGCGGCGATGAAGCCATCGGGTCGCACCACCACGTGGTCGACCCCCATCGTTTCCATCGGCGACAGCGCAATCGATCGCCACAAGCCACGTTTCGGCATCTCCGGCACGCGCCCGTTCGACGACACCACGGCCATGTGCGTCAGTGCACGCGGGTCGTCACCGATCAGGTGCCACATGTCGAACGCCGTGCCGGTGCGCGCATGGTCGCCCGCGACCGCGCCGTCTTCGTATCGCGGGCGCGCGGTGCCACTGCCGTACCCTTTCCCGGGTTTGATGCCGTGGCTCACGCGGCCCGCGAATTGGTCGATCAACTGCCCAGCCTCGATCGAACGTTCGACGGTCACCCGCGAATGGTGAATGCGTTCGGCGCCGTAAGTGTCGAGCAGACAATCGTCGGCAAGACCGTCGCGGACCCAGCGCATCTTCCACGCCAGGTTGAACGCATCACGCCAACCCGAGTTCAAGCCCTGGCCCATGAACGGCGGCATCTGGTGGGCGGAATCGCCCGCAAGAAACACGTTTCCCACGCGAAACTTCGTCGCAACCAACCCGTGAAAGCGATACGACGCCGAACGAATGATGTCAGCATTCGACGGGTTCACCCACTTCGACACCAATCGCCACACGTGGTCGGGCTGGTTCATCTCCCGCAGGTCTTCACCCGGCTGCAACTGAAACTCCCAGCGGTAGACGTCGCGATGGCAGCTGATCATCGTCACGGGCCGCACCGGGTCGCAGATCTGGCGCGCGACGTTGGGCAACCCCGATGCCTCGCGGTCGTGCAGTCGCATGTCGACAACCAACCAGTCCTGTTCGAAACCCAGGTCTTCTCGCTCGATTCCCACCGACCGACGAATCGTGCTCGACGCCCCGTCGCAACCGACCAGCCACCGTCCGCAAATCGGCTCGCCACCGTCGACCAACAGACTCACACCCGAGGCATCCTGTTCGACACCCGTGAACGGCGTCCCGGGAAGAAAGCGCCCACCGCGCGCCTGAAGTTCCGCCAACAGCAACGCATCGACTTCGGGTTGGAAGTGCAGGCTCGCCGCCGGCAGGCCGCCGTACAACTTGATTCCCGACACGTCGCCGCCAACCAATACCTTGCCGTCTGCGTCGACGTAATCGGCGGCCTTCATCGGGGTCAGCAACGGCGCCAACTGCTCACCGAGGCCGTTCACAACGAACGCCTGCTGGACCTCGGCATCGATCACCGCGGCACGCGGCAACGGGTGCACCCCGACACCGCGTTCCACGACGACGTTCGCGATGCCCAGGTTCGACAAGGCAATCGACATCGCCATACCCACGGGGCCTCCCCCGGCGATGACGACTTCGGTTTCCACCTCCGGAACTTTAGTTGTCAGATAGCAACTAAGGTGAGTCCGTGGCACGCGATCCCAATGAAACACTCACCTGGGCGGCGCCGGGACCCGGCGAATGGTCGCTCGACCGCTCGCACGTCAACCGACCGGCGACACCCATCTGCGAGATGATCCAAACCCGCGGCTGTGGTCGCGGCACGGGACGAGGCATGAAGGAAATCGGCGCGCCCGTCGGCTCGCTCGAATTCCGCACCGTGAACGGCCTCATCTACTCGCGGGTCTTTCCGCTCATCGGCGCGAACAAGCCACCGAAGAAATTGCCACCGCTTCCCCTTCTCAAGCTCGCAACCAAGTTGCATCCCGAGATGCGCCGTCGCGCAAAGACAGCACAACAAACCATCGACAACCCACCGTGGGCCGCAAAGCTGCACGAATGGCACCGCCCCGGCGGACTGCGCGACACCTACGTTGCCCAGAACCTCGATCTACAGCGCATCGACCTCTCATCGATCGACGATGCAGCGTTGATTGCCCACGCGACCAAGGCCATCGATCACGCCACACAGTTGTACGAAGACCATCTCTACCTGCACAACTTCGACCTGGGTCCCATCGGCATCCTTCTCTATGCCGCGAGTCAGTGGGGTCTTGCCACCAACGACATCTTTCCGCTGCTCGAAGGCGCATCACCCTCGACCTCGGCCGCCGCACGGGAACTCGGTGCCATCAGAGATCTGGTCGTTGCCTCGGGCAAGAGTCCGAACGACCTGGCGGGCATCCGCAACATCTCGGCCGAAGCAGCACGTGCAGTCGACTCGTTTCTCGAACGTCGGGGCAACACCATCATCTCGCGCTACGACATCGATGGCCTCACGCTCGCCGAATCACCCGATGTGCTCTTCACCCGCATCATGTCTGCGCCGCTGGACGACGGAGACGAAGCTCAACGCCAGACGACAGTGCAGCAACGCATCGCCGCCGTTCGTACCCGCGTTCCCGAACAGCACCGTGCAGAGTTCGACCAACTCCTCGGCAGCGCGCGCGAGGCAATGGATCTCCGCGACGAAAACGGTCCCATCACGCTCGAGTGGCCGTTCGGACTCGTACGGCGTGCGCTTCTCGAAGTCGGTCGCCGCATGCAGCAACGCGGCTTCGCCCACTCACACGACCACGCACTCGAACTCACCCCCGACGAAGTGACCACGGCGCTGAGCAGCAACTCGCCCGGCGCCGACGAACTCGCCGGCCGCCAGCGGTGGCGCGCCAATGTCGACATCGAGGACGCACCACGCAAGCTCGGCAACCCCGAGCCCGTACCGCCTCTCGACATTCTGCCGAAGGCTCTTGCCTACGTTGCCGGTTTCGTGCAGATGGTCATCTCCGAAGCCGGCCTCGACGGCACACCGAAGACCAAAGGCTTGAACGGCTATGGCGTGGGCACCACCCCCTACACCGGCATTGCACGCCTCGCGACCACGCCCGAAGCAGCCGTCGAACAACTCAACCCGGGCGAGATTCTCGTCGTGCCGTGCACGACACCCGCCTACAACATGGTCGTCGGTTTCGCCGGTGGGCTCGTCACCGCCGAGGGCGGACCACTCAGCCACGCCGCAGTCATCGCCCGCGAACTCGGCATTCCCGGTGTCATCGGCGCACCACGGGCGATGCTCGACATTCCCGACGGCGCCCGCGTCGAGCTCGACCCCACCTCAGGATCGGTCCGGCTTCTCTAGGTCCCCGAACGCCCGACTTCACATTCGCGCCACGTGGGTTAGTTTGTGGCAGTCGAACAGCCACATCTTGGGGGCCACCGTGAAGATTCGTTTTGTTGCCGCAGCCACGTCCGCTGCCCTGCTTCTGCTCGCCGCATGCGGTGGTTCCGAATCAACGACGCAAGATTCCACGCGCACGAAAAACGCGGCGCTCGATCAGCCGACAACCACGGCCAACAGCAACACGTCGAACAGCACCCCCACCAACAAAACCTGCGCGCAGGGCGGGGCGTGCGTCGTCGGCGACACCGGCCCCGGCGGCGGCATCGTCTTCTACGCCGAGCAAACACTGCAGCCGTGGGGTCAGTACATGGAAGTGTCGCAAAAGACTCTCGACCCCAACTTCGACACCATGTGGTGTGACGTCGCTCCGTCACAGGGTTACCCCAAGGCCGACGCGCTCGGCAACGGACTCAACACGACCACCTGGTTTGCACGCGACTGCAAGCGCGGACTCCTGCGCATGGCCATCGATCTGGTTCAGGGCGGCAAAGACGACTGGCACCTGCCCACACTCGCCGATGCCAAACAGATGTACCTCGTGCGCGACAAACTCGGCATCGAAGGTGAGTGGCATTACACCGCCACGGCGAATCTGACAGACGGAAAAAAAGAGGCGTGGGCCGTCTACATGGTCGAAGAACAGACCATGTCGATGAACCCCCTCGCAGGTCTTGCCGGCCGCGCCATCCGAACTTTTGCACCGAACCCGGTTCCGTCGTGTGCGAACGGTGACGTCTGCAAGGTCGGCGACGTCGGCCCCGGCGGCGGACTCGTGTTCTACGCGGCCGACACGCCCCAACCATGGGGTCAGTACATGGAAGTGTCGCAAAAGACTCTCGACCCCAACTTCGACACCATGTGGTGTGACGTCGCTCCGTCACAGGGTTACCCCAAGGCCGACGCGCTCGGCAACGGACTCAACACGACCACCTGGTTTGCACGCGACTGCAAGCGCGGACTCCTGCGCATGGCCATCGATCTGGTTCAGGGCGGCAAAGACGACTGGCACCTGCCCACACTCGCCGACGTGAAGCAGCTGTACCTCGTCAGCGAGCAGTTGAAGATCGAAGGCCAGTGGCACTACAGCGCAACTCCCGACGTTGCGAACAAGCAAGCCATCGCCCTGTACATGGTCGACGGCACCGTCAAGCCGATGAACCCGCTCGCCGGTTTCGCCGGTCGCGCCATCCGCACCTTCGGCCCGCGGGCTACCGCAGCCACCACGATCGTCCCGCAAACGATCCCAGCCACCATGGTCCCCGCAACGACGATGGCGCCCGCAACAACCATGACCCCCGCAACAACCATGGCCCCGGCAGTCGCGACAAAGGGGACGACGTGTGCGACGGGTGGAACCTGCAAAGTCGGTGACATCGGCCCCGGTGGCGGCATCGTGTTCCATGTCGCGCCCACACCGCAGTCGTGGGGTCAGTATTTCGAGGTCTCATCGAAGACGCTCGACCCGCGCTTCGACACCATGTGGTGCGACGTCAAGCTGCCGCCGCTCACGATCGACACCAAGCAGAGCGACATCGGTCGCTGGGTCAGTGAAACACTCGGCAAGTCCTGCACCAAGGGCGCGCTGCGTCTCGCCAACGACTACGCGTCGAACGGTCTCGACGACTGGTATCTGCCCGGTCTCGGACAAATGCGCATGTTGTACTCGGCACGCTTGATCACAAAGATCGAGGGCCAGTGGCACTACACCGCCACGGCCAACAACTCGAATGGTGAGCTTGCACCGGTGGCCTTCTACATGGTCAACGGTGACACGAAGCCGATGAACCCGCTCGCCGGTTACGGCGTACGCGCGGTTCGTTCGTTCGGTCCGCGGTCGGCAATGCCGACTGTGCCGACCACCATCGCGCAGTCGACGACCACGAACCCGGTCCTGACATCGACGACGGTGCCAATCACCGCAAAGGCCACGTCCTGCGCGACGGGCAGCACCTGCAAGGTTGGCGACATCGGCCCGGGTGGCGGTGTCGTCTTCTTCGCTGCTAGCGCCCCCCAACCGTGGGGTCAGTACCTCGAGGCGCCGACGAAGAACATCGCGACGAATCAGTTCTGGTGCGACAACGTGTCGACAGACATTCCGGGTGCTCAGGCAACCGCCATCGGCACGGGACGTCAAAACACCATCGACATCGATGCCGCATGCAAGTCGGGCGCGGGACAAGCTGCCGCTGACTTCGTGTTCGGCGGAAAAGATGACTGGTACCTGCCGTCGAAAGACGAGTTGAATGCGATGTACGCCCAGCGCACGCTGCTTGCCATGTCGGGCTACTACTTCAGCTCGAGTGAAGCCAAGCCGCAGTTCGCGTGGGACCAGTACATGGGTGACGGAACGCCTTATCCGCAGGGCAAGAACAACGGTCGCGAGGTCCGCCCGATCCGTGCGTTCGGACCAATCGGTTCGGGTGTTGGAACCGCCGGTGCCGCTCAGTCGCCGATCGTCGCCCCGACAGCACCCAAGCCACCGACGGCCCCGACCGCGCCGGTCCTTCCACAGAACAACGGTTCGGCCGCAATCTCGAAGCCCACGATCCCGACTCCGCAAACTGCAGGATCGACACCGAAGCCAGCCGTGACCGTGGCACCCACGGTGCCTGCCAAGCCCACGGCAACCACTGCGGCCCCGACGGTTGCCACCGCGAAACCGATACCCACAACGGTGAAGCCCACGACGGCGTCGACCATCGCACCGAAGAAACCG
>JBBANY010000083.1:0-2674 GCA_040401695.1 Ilumatobacteraceae bacterium | reverse complement strand
CGGCATGCACTTCGATGCCGCCGCGGGGGCGTTGCGTCAGTGACACCTTCACGTGATGGGGCTTGACGGTCGTCATCACTTCATCGGCAATCTCAGCGGCCAGCGCCTCGGCGAACACCGCCATGTCACGGAAACGCCACAGGTACAACTTCAACGACTTCGACTCGATGCACCACTCACGCGGCGTGTACTCGATGACGACTGTTGCGACATCGGGCTGCTGGGTGACCGGGCACACCGACGACAGCTCATCGGTGGTGAAACGCACCTTCGTCACGTGCGCAGGCGCGGGAAACACCTCGACGTGGTCGATGGGGTGACGAACGGTCTGGCCGAGAACGGTGAGTTCCATAGCAATCAGGCTAACGGCGTGAGCGCCGCAGCATCAGAGGGCCGGTATCAGCGACGCCAACGACACCAAGGGCCGCGGGCCGACGTGTGAAATCACCTCGGCCGAAGCAATGTGGCCCAGGTCTGCGCACGTGGCCAACGGCAGGCCGCGCGTGTAGCCGAACAAGAACCCCGCCGCATACAGGTCACCTGCACCGGTGGTGTCGATCACCTGCGCGATGGGCTTGGCCAGAACCGCAATCACTTCGTCGGGTGTCACCACAACAGAACCATGTTCGCTGCGCGTGATGGCCGCCAACGTGCACTCACGGCGCAACTGCGCAACGGCAAATTCAAAGGTGTCAGTTTCGTACAGCGACAACAGCTCGGCTTCGTTGCCGAACAACACGTCGACACCGTCGGCAATCAACGAACGGAAATCCGCACGGTGCCGGTCGACGCAGAACGAATCACTCAACGTCAGCGCCACCTGGCGTCCGGCGGCGTGAGCATGGCCCGCAGCAATGCGGAACGCCGTCTTTGCCTCGTCACGGTCGAACAGGTAGCCCTCGAGATACAGCATTGCCGCAGACGCGATGGCCGATGCATCGATGTCCTCGGGCATCAACAGCGACGAGATGCCGAGGTAGGTGTTCATCGTGCGTTGCGCGTCGGGCGTGACCACGATCATGCAACGGCCCGTCGGAATCGAGTTCCCGCCGAAGGGCTTCACGAACGTCACACCGATGGCCCGCAGGTCGTGGCCGAACACTTCGCCCACCGCATCGTCGGCCACCTTGCCGATGAAGGCCGCCTTGCCACCGAAGCTGGCGATGCCGGCAATCGTGTTCGCCGCGGAACCACCGCTCATCTGCACTGCACCGTCGAGGGCCGAATACAGCTGCAGCGCGCGGTCGCCGTCGATGAGCATCATTGACCCCTTCTCCATCTGCATCGACGCCACGAAGTCGTCGTCGCGCGTGGCGATCACGTCGACCAGCGCATTGCCGACGGCAATCACGTCGTGGGTCACGCCCGGGTCATTGCGCAAATCTCGTGGGCTGAAGGATGAAGCAGAAGGGGTTTTCGACACGGCGACAACCGTAGTGCCCGCCCTACGCCACTAGCGTCGCCTCGTGCACACCGACGCAGCCGCCCATCTCGCCAGCCCCTACCGCCTGCCGCGCCACATCGCGCCAAAGCGCTACGACCTCGAACTCACCCCCGACCTCGCAGCCGCCACCTTCACCGGCGAAGTCGTCGTCACCCTCCAGGTCAGCGAACCCTCGAACGTGATCGTGCTGAACGCGAAGGAACTCGGTATCAACTCGGTGCGTGTCGACGGCGCCCCCGCAAAATTCGAACTGCACGCCGACACCGAACGCCTTGTCATCACCACCGACAACACCATCAACCCCGGCACCTCGTCGCTCAGCATCAGCTTCACCGGAATCCTGAACGACAAGCTGCGCGGCTTCTACCGTTCCACCTACATCGACGACGCCGGCGTGGAACAGGTCATCGCCACAACGCAGATGCAGTCCACCGACTGCCGCCGCGCATTCCCCTGCTGGGACGAACCCGACTTCAAGGCCGTTTTTGGCACCACGCTCGTCGTCGACAACGACCTGATGGCCATCTCGAACGGCCCCGAGGTCTCACGCACCGCAACGACAGGCAACAAAGTCGCCGTGCGCTTCGCCGACACCATCCCGATGTCGACCTATCTCGTCGCCTTCATCGTCGGCCGCCTCGAGGCAACCGCACCCGTCGACGTCAATGGCACGCCGATGCGTCTCGTCCACGTACCGGGCAAATCGCACCTCACCGACTTCGGCCTGCGTATCGGCGCCTTCTCGCTCAAGTGGTTCGAGGACTACTACGGTATCAAGTACCCGGGCACCAAGGTCGACCTCATCGCACTTCCCGACTTCGCCGCCGGTGCGATGGAAAACCTCGGCTGCATCACCTTCCGCGAAGTCCTGCTGCTCGTCGACCCCGCCAAGAGCACACAGATGGAACAGCAACTCGTCGCCGACGTCGTGTCGCACGAAAACGCCCACATGTGGTTCGGCGATCTCGTCACCATGAAGTGGTGGAACGGCATTTGGCTGAACGAAGCCTTTGCCACCTTCATGGAAGTCGCCGCATGCGATGCATTTGCACCGCAGTGGAAGCGTTGGACCTCGTTCGGTCTCGAACGTTCTGCCGCCTTCGAAGTCGACTCGCTGCACAGCACCCGCCCCGTCGAGTTCCCCGTCAATTCGCCCGACGATTGCGAGGGAATGTTCGATGTCCTCGCCTATCAAAAGGGCGGCACGCTTCTCCGCATGCTCGAGATGTT
>JBBANY010000082.1:0-10546 GCA_040401695.1 Ilumatobacteraceae bacterium | reverse complement strand
TACCGCGGCACCACCCCCGCCGTCGTTGCCAGTGGGCTGTGTCTCTTCGTCTTCGGCCTTGAACTTGTCGAACCTCTGTCGCAGGAAGTCGACAAACCCGAACGCACCGATTCACTTCCCGTCGACCGCGGTGCACTCATGCTGCGTCACCTCATCGTTCCCGCCGTCATGCTGGTTCCCTTCAGCCTCATTGCCATCATCGCCGCGGCGATCTTCGAACACGACGGTGCCGCCATTGCCACGGCCGCGGTGCTTGCACCGTTCGCGCTTGCCACCGGCATGGCCGGCGCAGTCATCAACGCAGTCAAGGGCGCACCAGATCCACTGGGTGACAACGCAAAGTCGCTCTTCATGCCACCCGAAGTTGCCGGCATGACCACCATGACCCGCGCCGTGTTCCCCGTCGTCATCGCCACACTCGGCAGCCTGCCCGTCATCGCCGTGCGCGAATCCGTCGAGTCGGGCGACCACCCGGTCGCAGTCGCGGTGCGCATGTGTATCGGTGTCGCACTTCTTCTCGCACTCGTCGCCGGCTGGGTACACCAGCGCGATGCAATCCGCCGCTGGTGGAAGAAATCGATCGAAGAAAGCCAACAACAGAAACGAAAGACGAGCGTGTCGACATGACCCGTCACCCCACACCTCCCAGCCGTCGCAACGAAGGCGGTGCCGACAACGCGAGCAGTTCGCACCTGCCGCCCGCAGCCGTCGAGGCATTCGCCATCGAAAAGGACTACGGCGATGCACCCGCTCTGCACCCACTGAACCTCCGCATCGAACACGGCCAAACCGTCGCGCTGCTCGGCCACAACGGTTCGGGCAAGACCACGTTCATCCGCATGGCCGCCGGTCTTCTCGACCCCACTGCCGGCAGCGTCACGATCAACGGCCACGCACCGGCCAGCATCGAAGCTCGCGCTCTCACCAGTTACCTCGCCGACACGCCCGTGTTCTACGACGACTTGTCGGTGTGGGAACACCTCGAATACGTCGCGCGCATGCACGGCGTCACCGACTGGGAACAACACGCCGCCGATCTTCTCGACCACCTCGGTCTCTACGCCCGCGCCGAAGAACTGCCGCAGCGCTTCTCACGCGGCCTACGCCAGAAAGCCGCCATCGCAATCGCGTTCATTCGCCCCTTCGAACTGCTGCTTGTCGACGAACCCTTCGTCGGCCTCGATGCCGCCGGCAAGGAAGCCCTCCTCGCCCTCTTCGACCAGGCGGCGGCCGACGGCGCAACACTTGTCGTAGCCACACACGAGCTCACCTTCGTCAACCGCGTACAGCGCATCGTCGCCCTGCGCGACGGCCACCTCATCCACGACGGCCCACCCGCCGACACCGACATCGATGCCCTCGTACGAACTGACGCCGTCGGATAGAAGCCTCAGGTCATCAGCGCGGCGGCACCGTTGCGCAGAAACACGTGATCCGACTGCGCGATGAAATAGCCGAAACCCATTGCCGTGAATTTCGGAATGTCAGCCACCGATGCGACGAAGATCCCGAGCGGTCGACCCGACGGTCGCACGCGGGTTGCGATCTGCGCGACGACTTCGGTCACCCTCGGGTCGTCCGGCCCGGTTGCCGACATCGAAACGGCCAAGTCGACGGGGCCGACGAACAATGCGTCGAGGCCGTCGATTGCCGCTATGTCCTCGACGTGACTGACGGCTTCGATGTCCTCGATCTGGGCGACAACGACGGTCTTTTGTGCGCTGCCGTCCATGTGCTCGCGGAATTTCCGGGTCGTGTAGCCCGCCGCGCGGGTGGAGCCGGCGAAACCGCGTCCACCGGGAACGAAGTGCGCCGATGCAACGACGCGGCGGGCATGTTCGGCATCCATCACGTGGGGCACGAGAACGCCGTCTGCCCCACTGTCGAGCGCCTGGAGCACATGGTGTGGACTGCTCGAAGCGACACGCACCAGGGACGACAACTGCACGGACCGGGCAGCCATCAGACACGTGTCGAGTTCCAGACGGCCGAAGGGGGCGTGTTCGACGTCGACCACGATGAAGTCCAGTGTCGTCGTGCCCAACACCTCGACAACGATCGGCGACGGCGTCTTCAAGAAGGTGCCGATCAGTCGTCCACCGTTTGCAAGTCGACTCTTCAGATTCGTTTCCGGCATGGTCACCCTCTCCCTTAGTTACCGACTCGCCATGCGGCGTCGCGATCGATCGTCTGCGTCAGTTCGTGCATCCGCCCCAACACGTCGACTCCGAGTTGGTTCCACACGTCGAGCAGGTCGACCAAGACCCAGTTCTCTCGGATCAGACCGTCTTCGACGCGCCAGAAATCGAGGCTGCGCATCGTGATCTTTCGGCCCGTCGGAACGATGCCAAGCCAGCCGTCCTTGACGACGGTCATCTGCATGCCCGGCCATGCGGTGAACGCGACGTAGTCCCCTTCGCCGAAGTAGTGGCCGCTCGACACCGCGCCCTTGCGATCGGGCAAGGCTTTGAGGAACGGAATCTGATGGCCGTTGCGGAAGCCCGCAATTCCTCTGCACGTACCGATACCAGCGGGGCCGTACCACGACATCTTCGGGTGCCAGAACTTTTCAAGTTCCATGACCTCGGGCGGTTCCGCAGGGTGTCGTCCCATTTTCGCCAGCATGTCCGCGACAACGGTGCACGATGTCGCGGCCCGTGCCTCGTCGTCACAGTCGACCGACAAGCCGTCTTGCGTCGCCGGCGCGGGCACGTTCCACGCCGTTCGCAGCGCAGGACCCATCGGCCATGCACCGACCCGAAACATCAATTCGGGTATGTCCCACAAGGCCTGCATCTGAATGACACGCCCGTCGACGATGTTGTAGAACTCGTGAAAGCGCATCGTTGCCTGTTGGCCGTTCGGTGGAATGCCGAGAAACGGTTTGCGGAATGCGCCGGTGTAGTAGCCGCAGCAACCAACCCATTCTTCCCCGTACTCGGTCGCACCCGCGATGACGATCGTGTCGCGGCGCTCGAGGTCGGGCATCGCGTCGTGAAGCTTCGAAAAGGCGTTGTCGAACGCGTTCTCGGGCCCGATCATCGACTCGAAAGGGTGTGCAAGATGCACCCCGGCGTCGGGCCACATGACCGACCGCAGTGCATCGCGTGTCGCGGCGGCGTCACCTTCGTACATCGCGCGGCGCAGGGGTTCGATCACCGCCTTGCTCGCACGGTTGGCGTCACGTCGACTCATGTACTCAACGATTCCACAAACGGCGGCTAGCGATTTCGGCCCCACGCGCGAGGCTCGACAACTTGGCGTACACGACCTCGGTGTCGATACCCGCGAAACCCGCGAACGTGGAGAATCCACAGTCCGTCCCGGCCATCACACGCTCGCGGCCCACGATGTTCGCGAACGCTAGGATCCGTTGCGCGATCAGCTCGGGGTGCTCGACGAAGTGCGTCGTCGAGTCGATGACCCCGGGCACGAGAATCTTGTCGTCGGGCATCGCCATCTCGGCCACCTCGGCCCATTCGTGGCCGTGGCGTGGGTTCGCGGACTCGAAGAGAAGAGCTTGCGGTTTGGCGGCAAGCGCGATCGGCAGCACCTCCGAGATCGGCGCATCGTGGGTGTGGGGCCCTTCGTAATTTCCCCAACACACGTGCAGTCGCATGCGATCGGCCGGGATGTTCGCAACGGCGTGGTTGAGCGCTTCGACATGCAAACGGGCAAGCGTGCGGTATTCCTCGTCGGTCTTGTCCTTGAACATCATGTGACGACCAAGGCCGAGATCCGGAGAGTCGAGCTGAAGATTGAAACCCGCAGTGACGATCATCTCGTATTCGGGTCGCATCGCCTCGGCGAGTGCGAAGAGATACTCCTCGTGCGTCGCGTAGTACTCGTTCGGCTGGAAAAGGGCGATGACACCCGGCGAAGCGGCGTTCAGGAAGCCATCGACCGGCCGGTGTTGGGCAACGGCTGAGGTCATGTTGTCGCAGTCGACCCGACACGGTTCGGTCGTCACGGACTTCACCGGACCAACGCACTTCGGTCGCTTGTAGGTCGGCGTGCCACCGGTCTTTGCCTGGCGCTCGAGGAACGACGGAAAATCCTGCAGATCAGCCGGCGGGTTGCGCGGGCTGTCACCCTCGAAGCCCGAAATGCGGTACTTGATGTACGTCGCATAGCTGATCTTGCCCATCTCGCCGTCGCTCACGACGTCGACTCCGGCATCGACCTGACGTTTTACGACGTCGGCAACCGCCCGACGGACATTGGCCTCATGCTTCGGCGCGTCAATCGGTTCGTCCCTCTCGATGGCGAACACACCATCCGTGACATCTTGCGGCCGCGGAAGGCTGCCGACGTGCGTCGTCAGAATTCTCTCGGTGCTGTGCTTCATGGTCATCCCCTTGTTGTCCGCAACGCCACCTGCGTCGTCGGGTCGAAAAAGTGCACCTCGTCGGGGTCGAACCGCAATGCGATTCGCTCACCCTCACGGACGCGCGTCTTTGCGTGCAAGCGTGCCGACAAGCGACTCGCACGACGATCCGTCATCTCTTCGGTGACGTCGGGATCACCCGCGTTCACGACCTTCGTTCCCAGGTCGAAGTACACGATGACCTCCGAACCGAGGGCCTCTCGTGCGGTGACCGCTGCACGCACGATGCAGTCACCGTGCGCCGAGCCGTCATCGGTCTGCGCCAGGTGCTCGGGGCGCACGCCGAAGATCACCCGACCGCCGACATGGGCGTTCAACTCGGGACGTCGGGCGAGGAAGTCACCGGGCAGCGAAACTTCCTGCTCACCGAGCCGCAGCACGGGGCCGGACGTCCCCTGGCTGAGCAATCCTTCGAGCAGGTTCATCGTGGGCGAGCCGATGAATGCGGCAACGAAGCTGTTTGCCGGTCGTGCGTAGATCTCGTCGGGCGCGGCAACTTGTTGCAACACACCATCCTTGATGACAGCAACTCGGTCACCCATCGTCATCGCCTCGACCTGGTCGTGGGTGACGTAGAACGTGGTGACGCCGAACTCACGCTGGATCGACCTGATGTCGGCGCGCATTTGCACACGCAGCTTCGCATCGAGGTTCGACAGCGGTTCATCCATCAGGAACAACTTCGGTTTGCGAATGATCGCCCGGCCCATCGCGACGCGCTGACGCTGGCCTCCCGACAACTGGGCGGGGAGCTTCTCGAGTTGGTCGGTCAGTTCGAGAATCGCCGCGATTCGCCGCACCTCGGCAGCACGCTCGGTCTTCGATACCTTGCGGAGCCGCAACGGAAAGCCGATGTTGTCGGCGACAGTCATCTGCGGGTACAGCGCGTAGTTCTGGAACACCATCGCGATGTCACGGTCGCGCGCAACCACGTCGTTCATCCGTTTGCCGTCGATCAGCAGATCACCCTCGGTGATCGGCTCGAGACCCGCGACCATGCGCAGAGCCGTCGACTTTCCGCAGCCCGAGGGGCCGACGAGAACGAGAAACTCACCGTCGCTCAGTTCGAGATCGAGTCCACTGACCGCGCGGTGCCCGTTGTCGTAGACCTTCGTGACCTTGTCCAGCCTGACACCCGACATGGTGATCAGCCTCCTCCCCGATTGTCCGGTCGCGGCGCCTCGGCGCGACCTTCGTCGTACTTCTCCCATCCCTCGCCGTCGAATGCATCGACACCGAGTTGCGCCATGACGTGCGCGAAATCGACGTTCACCCAGTTGTCGACGATCTTGCCGTCGACGACCTTCCAGAAGTCCATGTACTTGATGACGACCCTCTTGCCGGTGGGTTTGATCCCCATGAACTCGCCCGAGTGCGTCGCTTCCTGGCGACCGAATGCCGCAGCCCACTCACCCATGTACAGGCGGGCCTCGTCGATGCAGACTTTGTCCGAGAAAGCCGCTTGGAACGGTCGCTGCCAATTGTCCTGGAACTCACGCAAACCGTTCTTCGTGCCACAGCCCCGGTTCCCCATCCAACGGAAGTTCTCGGCGAAGAACTCACCGATGTCGTCGATGCGGTGGTCGTTCAGACCGTCGACCATGCCTTCGATCACGGCGCGCGTTGCATCGGTCTTCGACATGTCGGTGTTCTTCGTGAGTGCCGCTTGTTCCGGTCGGGAGCCCTTCATCAGTCGTTCCTTTGTCAGCAGGGGGCAACGAGGCCCGTTGGAATGTCGAGTTGTTCGCACAGGTGAACGAGGTCGATCAGTACCCAGTTCTCGAAGATGAGGTCGTCTCCGGTCAACGCGTAGAAGTCGGTGACCCGTAGGTCGACCGAACGACCCGACGCGACCAAGCCCAACCATCCGTCACCGAGATGTGTGCCCCGAACGCTCGGCCAGCCCGCGGTACAGGCCAGGCGTCCGTCCGCAAACTTTGCAAAGTGACCCTTTGTCACCCCACCGCCCACCCTGTCGGGCAACGCCGTCCGGAACGGCAGCTGGTGGTCGTCGACGAATCCGTCGGCGCCACGAGTGGTGCCGATGCCGCCCGGGCCGTACCACCAGAAATCGGCATCCCAGTGGCGCAGGTGCGCCGCGGCAACCATGTCGGCTCGGGTCGTCGCGTCATCGTGGAGGTCGTGCTGCATCGCCCGAACCCGGGCCAACGTGGCCTTCGTGGTCGCCTCGCCACCCGCGGACGTCATCAGCCCCGCGCCGCAGCGCTGCGCGTCGGGAGCCGGCCACAGCACCTCGCGTCCCCGGGCCGGCGCCAGAATCGACCGCCCCACCTGACGGGCAAGGTCGACCATGTCGAGATACATCGTTGTTCGCACCACCCGGCCGTCATCGAACTCGTGAATCTCCGCGAAGCGCAGGAACACGACCTCACCGGTCGGTTCGAGCCCGCACCACGGTGCAGTGAACCGACCGACCAGGTGACCGATCGTCGCGACCTTCGGCGCATCCAAACCCGTGTCGCCTTGTGGCCCGTCCTGGGCAAGAAAGAGGAGGCTGCGTCGCTGCAGCGACGTGAAGGCGCGTCTCAGCGGGGCCCACAGCACGTCACGGATCGCGTCACGTCCCACGAGCGAATGGAACGGGCTCGTCACGCGCACCTCGGCATCGGGGGCGTACAGCTCTGCGATCGTCTCCGATGAACCGTCGGACGCCAGCCGGTCGAGTGCATCGAGCACCAACGGCCGATCGATGGCCGTCATCCCTTCACCGCGCCGGCGCCTAGGCCCTTCACCAGATGTTTCTGGAACAGAACGATCGCGATGATGATCGGGATGGTCACCGAAATACCGGCCGCAGCCGCTTCGGTGATCGTCTTCGAGCTTTCGCCGGCAACTAGGGCGACCATCCCCACCGGCATGGTCCAGTTGGTCGGCGCGAGAACACGCACAATCAAGAATTCGTTATACGCAAGCAGCATCGTGAAGAGGGACGTCGCAATGATGCCTGGCTTCATTGTCGGCAGAATGACACGCCGGAATGCTTGGAGCCGTGTTGCGCCATCCATCATCGCGGCCTCCTCCAATTCGCGGGGTACGTCCATGAAGAACGAGCGCAACATCCAAATCGTGAAGGGTTGGTTGATCGCAACGAGGGCCATCACGATGACAAGGCGCGAGTCGAGAATTCCGAGCGTCTTGCCGATGAAGAAGAACGGCAGGATGAATGCAAAACGCGGTAGTGAACGGAAGGCGAGAGCAACGATCAGAATGACCGCACCCGAGATCCCCGTGTAACGGGCCAGGCCATACGCCGAAAAGAGCCCGATGCCGATGGAAATCATCACGGTGAGAACCGTGACGATCAGGCTGTTCACGAAGAAGCGGTACTGGTCGCTCGTTTCCCACACCCGCGGAACCAGCCCCACCGCAATCGTGATCGCAACGACAGACGCAACGTTCCACCACAACGGTCGTCGCGAGCGTTTGCCGACCTGATAAATGAAGGTCGTCACCGCCGTCAACCCGACGAGGAACCAGAGAATGCTCCACATGCTGATGTCGGCGTCGAACCAGAAGGACTCGTAGCCGTCGGCCGTGGTGTCGTACCCCCACAGCACGGGCTCACGTGACGCGACGTCGCGGGTGAACTTGATCGACGTCTGGAAGGTCCAGACGAAGGGCAGCGCGCTCCACACAACCAGCACCAGCAGAGCCACGTGCAGCGGAACGCGACGCAACGCGCGAACGACGTCTTTCATCATCGACGCTCCGCCACTTGTTCCTTGTAGCTCTTCACGAGGAAGGGCAGGAGAACGATGAAGATACCGAGGACCATCAGGATCGCAACCGCATTGCCCTTGCCGAGTCGCCCGATCTTCGAATCAAGTGCAACCGAGTAGTTGTAGACCGCGAGCGTGTGGCTTTCCGTGAACCGATTGCCCGCGAACACGTACACGCTGTCGAAGACGCGGTAGGCATCCATGATCGCGATGATCACGATGAAGATGATCAACTTGCGCAGATGCGGCAACGTCACGTGCCACAAGGTGCGCCAGAACCTCGCGCCGTCGACCTGTGCGGCTTCGAGGCGTTCCTGGGGAAGCGTCTGCAGCCCGGCGAACAGAGTGATCATCACGAACGGCATCGTGTACCACAGGGCCTGCACGAGAATCAGGTAGTTCACGTTGCCGGCCGAGATCACGAACTGCTCTCCCGTGATCTTTTCGATGACGTACGCGAGCAATCCCCCTCGCGAGAAAAGGTTTTCGAAGGCAAGAGTGCCGACAACCGGTGTTGCCACGAACGGCAACAGGAAGATCGCGATGTAGATGCCGCGTCCGCGCGACACCCGGTCGAGAAGCAACGCGACACCGAGACCCATCACCAATTGGGCAGGCACGATGAAGGCAACGAAGATGAGGGTGAACTTGAGTGCCGACCGGAAGCGATCGTCACTGAAAATCTCGGTGTAGTTGTCGAAACCGATGAACGGAGCCGAGTCGAGGTCACGAAGGTTCAGATCGGTCAGGCTCAACCACACGGTTGTCACGAACGGCACGACCATGAGCACCGTCATGACGACGATGCTCGGCAGCACGAACCCGACGTAGGCCTTTCGCTCCATCATCCCCCTCGATCTTCCCCGACGTCCTACAACGTCCCACAAATGGCGAAACGGCCGGGCCGCACGCGGGGGGAGTCCCGCGCCGCCCGGCCGTCTCTACGCACCACCTGACAGGGTCAGGACACCAAACCCTGCTTCTTTGCCTCGGCGAGGTACGCGGCCTCGGCCTCGGCAAGGAGAGCCTTTGGATCGCCACCATCGAGGATCTTCACGAGGGCCTTGCCGATCTCAGCGCGGTAGATGCCACCGGCTGCGATCGACTGGTCCGGGCCGCGACCTTCGGCAGCCGACTTGAGGGCGGCTTCACCGTTGCGCGGGCCTTCGGCGTTCGTGATTCCCGTACGGGTGACCGAACCGAATGCGGCTGCAGCTGTCTGTGACTCTTCGTCGGCTGCGGCAACCATGGCGAGGAACAGTGCCTCGACATCGCCTTCGACACCCTTCGGAATCGCGTAGCCGTCGGCGTAGGCCGGAGCCGCGAGCACCGATCCACCCATGCTGAGTGCCGGGGCGAACTGGATGTTGCCGAGAACTTCGGGCTTCGTTGCCTCGGCGTCGTCCATCGACGCTGCGCGCGATGCCCACACCTGGCCGATTGCGAATTCACCGGTCTGGAACGCGTTCTGGATGTCGTCACTCGAGTAGGTGCCGATGGTCTTGCCACCGCAGTCCTTCACCAGCTGCGCAAGCGTCTCTGCAGCCTTCAGGCCTTCGGCGCCGTTGAACTTCGGCGCATTCGTCGCCTCGTCGAGCGGCTTTACACCAAGTGCACCGAGGACGTTGTCGAATTCGATCTGCCACGCCCAATCGGCTGCGAGGTTCAGATGGAAGCCCGCGTAGCCGGCATCAATGAGGGTCTTGCACTGCGCGATCGCCTCGTCGAAGGTGGTCGGCACCGTGAGGCCCAGTTCGTCGAAAATCGCCTTGTTGTAGAACACGTTCTGCGTGTTCGACACCAGCGGAATCGAATAGATCTGGCCATCGACCGACATGAGGTCCCAGATCGACTGCGGGATGTCACCCAGTCCGTACTGGTCCTTGTACTTCTCGACCAGGTCGTTCAACGGGGTGAGAAGACCCTTGTTGCCGAGCTCGGTGATGAAATCGTTCGAGCCCTGCACCATTTCGTAGGTAGGTTTGCCGGTCTCGAGGTCGAGAGTGATCTGGCTCTGCGCCTCTGCCGAGTCGAGGTACTGGATGTTGAACTTGTAGGAGCCGCCTTCTTCGCAGTCCTTCAGTTCGAGGCCGTACTGGGTGACGATCGGGAATTCCCAACCCATCACGTCGACGGCGACTTCGCTTGCCGGCTTCGGAATCGCACACTGCTCGGACACGGTCTCGACGGCGGGCGCCGTCGTATCGGCGGTCGCCGTGGTGTCTGCAGTTGCGGTCGTTTCGGCGGTCGCGGTTGTGTCGGCGGTTTCGCCGCCTTCGTCATCGGACCCGCATCCCACAAGGACGCCGGCCAAGACTGCCCCGACTGCCAGACGCCGCATGAATGAGGCTTTCCTGACGTTCACATTTCCCCCTTGGATCATCGTTGGCATTGCCTCCGCACCCTTGCGGACCAACGG
>JBBANY010000081.1:6032-10770 GCA_040401695.1 Ilumatobacteraceae bacterium | reverse complement strand
CATGAACGCCGAGAGCATCCGCGTCGACGGCGGCATTCGCATGCAGCCCAAGTGAATCTCTGACCACACGACAAAGATCACGGTGACCGAACTCGAAGCAATCCGCCGCTCGGCGGCCCCGGTCACAACGAAGGAAGTATCCATCGCCCTCGCGAACCTTGGTGTTCGCGAGGGCGATGTGCTTGTGGTGCACTCATCGTTGTCGATACTCGGTTGGGTCCTCGGTGGACCCCAGGCGATTCTCGATGCGCTCATCGATGTCGTCGGTGCATCGGGAACGATCACGATGCCCGCGCACAGCGGCGGGTTGTCCGAACCGTCGAATTGGCAGAACCCGCCGGTTCCGGCCGACTGGTGGGACACGATCCGCGCCGAGATGCCGCCCTTCGACGTGGACCTCACGCCGTTGCGCGAAATGGGAGCCGTCGCCGAGGCATTTCACCGTATGGGGGGAACGCTGCGCAGCAACCACCCCACGGTTTCGCATCTCGCACGCGGACCGCTCGCCGAGGCGATCACCGCCGATCACCAACTCGACTACGGCCTGGGTGACGGCTCTCCGCTCGGACGCTTGTACGAAGCGAACGCAAAGATCCTCCTCATCGGGGTCGACCACGACAACAACACCTCGCTCCATCTTGCCGAGAACCGCGCTGACTGGCAGGGCCGTTCCGTGAGACGCCAGGGGTCACCGGTCATTCGCGACGGACGGCGTCAATGGGTGAGGTACGAAGAGCTCGACCCCGACACCGACGACTTCATCGATGTCGGTCGCGCCCATGCGGCGGCCCACGAAGAAAGGGTCGTCACGCTGAGTGCAGGCCTCGTTCGCTGCATCGACATGCGCTCGCTCGTCGACTTCGCCACGATATGGTTCGCCGAGCACCGCGGAACCTCTGCGTGATACCTCGCGACGATCTTCTGCCCCGGCCAACCGGCGGACGCTTTGTCATCGGGGCGAAGCAGATCAGCGAGGAACAGTGGCTACCGGCCGACGCAGCGATGCTTCGCGAACGCACGATGATCCGGTCGGCGCACCCGTCGGAAGTCTTCGCCTGCATGGACGGTTGGGGCGCATCAGTTGCACGGGTATTCGACGCCTTGCCTCACGACACTCCCGACGACGTGTGCGTTCTCGGCAGGGTCAACGGTCGGTGGGTGCTCGTCGGCGGAGAGCTGTGCTTTCCGAATCGCTGGGTTCTGCGGGAAAAGATCGGACTGTCGGTTCTCGACATCCACGGACCGGTGCCCACCTACGCAACGCAGGTCGGCGCGGGAGTCGACTCGTTGATCGATCGACTGTCCGACGGACGCATCATCGAACGCGCGAACTGGAGCATCTCCGACTCGGGCGATTACTTCGAACCGCGCACGCCTCCACCGATTCCCGACATCGATCCAGCCGAGCTGTTGTTGCGCGTCGAGCGACAGACCCTTCGTCAACTCGGAGTCGTCGTCGTGTTCACGATCCGCACCTACATGGAACCAATGTCACGGTTCCGCAACCGCCCGCGTGAGCAAGTCGACGCATTCGTTCAGGTTCTCCGCGAAACACCCGCCGACGTTCGCGTGTACAAGTCGATCACGACCTATGTCGATCCGCTGAGCGACTACCTCACGTCGTCCTGAAGAGTTTCGATGAGAGTCGGAACCTGAAAATTGAGGACATGCCAAATCTGGCGCGGGTCGACCCGGTGGTAGTGATGGGCAAGGAGATGACGGAGGCCGACGACACGCTGCCAAGCAATGTTCTCGTGCCGGGACTTGAAATCTTCCCCCAGTGAGTTCGCTGCTTCGCCGATGATTTCGAGCAACCGTTCGGCTGCTCGTTGGGCGAGTTTGTTGGAGAGGAAATCCTCAAGGGACATCTGCGAAATCTGTGAAAGGTCATTCGCGCATTCAAGAATGTCTAGGAGTCTCCGTTGGTCGTCGCGCGTCAAGTGGTACCGCCTCGTTCAGGATGTGACTGTCACGGGGCTTGAGACCACCGACGGAAACAACGTCGACGGAGATGCCAAGAAGCGATTCGACGGATTGTTGAATGTCCATCAGATCGAAGAGGGAGCTGTTGGGCTCGAATTCGACGAGTAGATCGACGTCACTTGTCTCGGTGTCGTCACCGCGGGCCATCGACCCGAAGAGTGAAACGTTCACTCCGCGATGATCCCGGACAATGCCGATTATTTCATCGCGGTGCGTATCGAGAACGAGTTGACGCCTCGTCATGGGCGAAGCGTAACCAAAGGGTGTGACGAGCGGGTGTGCATTTTGATGGGGTAGGTTCGGTCCATGCCGAGCATCCGCGAGATTGTCATTGATTGCAACCATGCCGATTCTCTTGCTGAGTTCTGGGCTGCGGCGCTGGGTTTCGAATTGTTGGGGGCAGCCGGTGCGTACCGTGCGCTCAAGGATCCAGCTGGGGGTCCGATGCTGATCATTCAGGAAGTTGCCGAACAAAAGACTCTCAAGAATCGCGTTCACTTCGACCTGGAGGCCGTCGACATCCGCGCCGAGGCGCGACGACTCGAAGCGCTCGGCGCCGTGTTGTTGAACGACCGCCGACCGATTCAAGAGCACTCCACGCAATGGATGGTTCTTGCCGATCCAGAAGGTAACGAGTTTTGCATCTGCCAGATCGGCAAGATCCCCGAAGGTGACGACGCCTTCCCTGCGTGAACAAACCTCAGGTCGTGTAGTCCGCGTTGATGCGGACATAGCCGTCGGTGAGGTCGCAGCCCCACACCGTGGCCGAGGCGGTGCCGTTGTTCAGTGACACGTGAATGAGTACGTCGTCGCCGCGCATGTAGTTGGAGAGGCGGTCGAGTCCGGCGGCGTCGACCTGGCGTGGGTACACCTCTTGCTCGCCAAAACGAATGACGACCCTCTCCTGGTCGATGTCGGTGTCGTTGCACTTGCCGACGGCCATCGCGACACGGCCCCAGTTGGGGTCGGCACCGTGCACTGCTGTCTTGACGAGTGGTGAGTTCACGATCGACTTGGCCACCCGCTTTGCTTGTTCGGCGTCACGCGCATTGTCGACGGTGACTTCAATGAGGGTTTCGGCACCTTCGCCGTCACGTGCAACCTGCTTCGTCAGTGACAGCGCGACGTCGTGCAGTGCGGATTCGAATGCGGTTTCGTCGACGTCACCCGCGGCACCACTTGCGAGAATAATGGCAGTGTCACTGGTCGACGTGTCAGTGTCGACAGAGACGCAGTTGAAGGTGCGGTCCATCACGCGGCGGAAGATCGTGTCGAGTTTCTTCGGTTCGATCTTCGCATCGGTGAACATCATGGTGATGAGCGTCGCCATGTTCGGCTCGATCATGCCGACGCCTTTTGCGACACCGACGACGCGTGCGGTGCTTCCGACAATCGTTGCTTCGGCGATCTTGTGCACGGTGTCGGTGGTCATGATGCCGCGCGCTACCGCTTCGGCGTCGACGCCCGTGATGCTTTTTGGAATGTTGGCAAGTCCGGCACGAATGCGGTCGATCGGGTAGGGGCGGCCGATGACGCCGGTCGATGCGATGAGTACTTCTTCCGGCGCGCAACCGATCGCCTTGGCGACACCGTCGACGACTTCGTTCGCGTCCGCCAGGCCTTGCGGACCGTTTGCGACGTTCGCATTCTTCGAGATCACGACCATGGCACGCGCCGCATTGTCGGCGAGATGACCGCGCGACACCGTGACGCTGGGTCCGGCAAAGCGGCTCTGGGTGAACACACCCGCAGCGGCGCACGTGTGGTCGGCAACGACGAGGGTGAAGTCGTCGGTTGAATCCTTCACGCCGATGTTGGCGACGTGGGAGTGGAAGCCTCGGGGAAGCGAGATGGTCACGGCGTCAGGCTATTTCGCCGGGAGCCCCGGCTCGGGCTCTATTTGCCGGCGAAGTGGTCACGCATGCGAAGAAGCGTCTGCTCCATCGACTTGTGGTTCTTCGAGAATGCGTTGATGACCTTCAGCATCAGCTTCGACTTGTTCTTCTTCCAGTCGAATTCCTCGGTCACCTTCGTGCCGCCATCGGCCTGGGGCTCGAGGATGTAGCGCCAGATGTGGCCGCCGAAGTGGCGCCATGCGATACGGGCGTTTTCGTCGAACTCGACCACTTCATTGGTGATCTTGTACGGCACGCCCATCTTCATGTCCATGCCGAACTTCGCGCCGAGTGACAGACGATCGGGGGCTGCCGACTGTGGCGAGCGCACGGTGCCCGATCCGTCGATGACGGCGTGGCCGGCGGGGCTGGCGAGAAGATCGAAAATGTCGCTTGCGGCGGCCGGCACGACGAGTGACACGCGAATCACCTCGTTCTTCGAATCGATGGTGCTTTCGAGGAACGGAGAGGTTGTCATGCGAGGTATTCGAGCACAGCGGCGGCGCAACGTCTACCCGAGTACATCGCACCCTGAATCGAGCCCGTGTCGCGGTGGTCGCCGGTGACGAACAGGCCGTCGCCCAGTGACACCGCCTTCTTGGGCGAAAAGGGTGGGGTTTGGTCGGGCTGGCCGTGGGCAATGTTGTACGTGCGCAGGTGACGCCATTGCGCCACGTCCTTGCCCCACCACCAGCGCAACTGTGCGAGGACGGTGTCACGCAGGCCGGGGTGCGTGTCTTCGGTTGCACCCGGACACGCAGCGGCGATGAGGTGCTGGCCGGCGGGTGCGTATTCGGGGGCGACGTTGCTCATGACCGCGAAGTTGAGGACGGGCCCGCCGGAGTATCCGTCGAGAGCGA
>JBBANY010000081.1:0-5932 GCA_040401695.1 Ilumatobacteraceae bacterium | reverse complement strand
TTGCTCATGACCGCGAAGTTGAGGACGGGCCCGCCGGAGTATCCGTCGAGAGCGATCAACTTGTGAGGCGTCGGTGCGTTCGGTGCGGCGAAGTAAAAGCAACTCACCGGTCGCGAACCCGGGGTGGGAAGGCCGGTCAGTCGTGCAGCAGCGGGTCCCTCGGTTGCAACAACGACCGCTCGTGCGTCGACGCGCGTTCCGTCGTTCGTCACTACGCCATTCGTGTCGACGCTTGCAACGGGCGAGTTGAGACGCACGACCGACGGATGCAGGTGTGCGGCAACCTGATCCGACAGTGCACCCATTCCCAACGCGGGAACGCCGGTGTCGCCGTTGGACAGCGACTGGAAGATGACGTCGAACATTCGCCGCGACGTGGCGAGGTGCGGGTCGAGCTGGATGCCGCCGACGAGCGGCTTGAAGAAGGTGTCGACGATGCGCTTCGAGAATCCGGCCTTCGCCAGCGCATCGGCGGTCGCGACATCGTCCCCGCGCAGCAACGTGCGAGCCGGCGTTCGTTGCATGCGCAGGCGTAGGAGGGCGATGCGTGCCTTGTCAGCGACGTTGCCGATCGGCGCGAGGGCGGTCGAAGTGAGGTGCACGGGGTCGCGGAACGGGTCGGTGACGACGTGATTCTTCGACTTGGTGCGCACGAGCGCGCCGGGGGAGAAGTACCGCATCGACAACTTCACGAGATCGATGTCGCTGCGCACCTCGGGATAGGCGGTGAGCAGAACCTGGAAACCGCGGTCGAGACGAAAACCATCGACGACGTCGGTGCGCACGCGACCACCAACGCCGTCGCTTGCCTCGAGAAGCGCGACACTACGGCCAGCGCGCTGCAGGTGGCGGGCGCACGCGAGACCCGCAAGACCAGCACCTACGACGACGACGTCGTAGGTCTCGCTCGGGTTCTTCGCTGTGGGCATTTACTTGCGGAGAAGGTCGCGCAGTGCCGCTTCGAGCGTGGAGTGCGTGAACACGTAACCATCGGCGAGCAAAGCTTTGGGCACCACGCGCTGGCCGGTGAACAACAGGGCATCGGCAAGCTCTGAGCCGAGCAGAGCCTTCGGACCGAATCCCGGGATCGGCAGCACTGCGGGGCGCTTCACGACGGAAGCGAGCACCTTTGTGAACTCGGCGTTCGTGACCGGGTTCGGTGCGGTGAGGTTGACCGCGCCGCTGAGGTTGCTCTTCAGCAGGTGCGAGATCGCGCGCACCTCGTCGGTGATCGAGATCCAACTCTGCCACTGCCGACCATTGCCGAACTTGCCTCCGAGGCCGAACTTGAAGAGGGGCAACTGCTTCTTCAGCGCACCACCTTCGGTCGACAGAACGATGCCGGTGCGCAGGTGAACCGTGCGGATTCCCGCGGCCTGTGCAGGACCCGTGGCGCGTTCCCAGCGTTCGCACACGTCGGCGAGAAAGCCGGTTCCGTGCGAACCCTTCTCGTCGAGTTCCTCGTCACGGCGTGCCCCGTAGATGCCGATCGCCGAACCCGACAGGAAGATCGTCGGACGCTTTTCGGCCTCGGTCATGCGCTGGGCCAACAGTTCGGTGCTGCGCGTGCGACTTTCGAGGATTTCGCGCTTGTACGAATCACTCCAGCGCTTGTCACCGATGCCCGCACCTGCAAGATGAATGACGGCATCGACGCCCTCGAGGTCGCGTGCGTTCAACTTTCCGTTCGCCGGGTCCCAGGTGATTTCGGCGGGGGACGCGGCTGGCCGACGAACGAACGAGATCGTTTCGTGGCCGTTGCCGCGCAGGTGGGAGGTGAGCGCCGTGCCGATGAGGCCCGACGCACCGGTGATGGCGATGCGCATGTTGAAAAGGGTATGTCCTTCGTAGGCTGGTTGTCCCGATGAGCACACGGAAACTCATACTGACTGCGCTGCTGTGCGGCCTTGCGATTCTCATCGCAGGGGGTATCAAGCTCATCCAGGTGGCCAACGACGAAGCCGAGGTCGAGGTGTTGGCGCTCGGCGATGTTGCGACGCTCGGCGACATGACCGTCTCGGTTCTCGACATCGACCGACGTGCCGAGGCGACATTCGTCACGGTGACGATGACGGGCGTCGACCTCACCTCGGGGGCTGCCGACGGATGGCGTCTCCTCGCCGACGGCCGGGTGCAGGTTCCCGATGCCGACTCCGAAGGCAACGGCTGTACCACCGTGGCCGCCGCATCGGTCACGCGCTGCACGGTGCAGTTCGATCCGGCCGAATCTGCGCCGACCGTTGCCTACGTGCGTGCCGGCGAACAACGCCAGTGGGCTGCCGGAACCCCCTAGCCATTAGGGTTGGCGGCGTTATGGCAGACCTCTACGACCTCGTGGTTATCGGCGGCGGTCCGGGTGGCTATGCGGCGGCCTTTTACGGCGCGTCGGCCGGCCTGTCCGTGGCCCTCATAGAAAAGGACACCATCGGCGGCACCTGTCTCAACCGTGGTTGCATCCCCGCCAAGGCGTTTCTCGAAACCGCGGCCGTTGCGCGGCACGTCGCGCACTCTGCAGACTTCGGCGTCAACTCGACCGCGAACGGCGTCGACTTCGCGGTCACGCAGGCACGCAAGCAAAAGATCGTCGATGGTTTGGTGAAGGGTCTCACCGGCCTCACCAAGTCGAAGAAGGTCACCTACTTGTTGGGTACCGGCTCACTCGGTGCCGGCAAGACCGTCACCGTCACGGCGGCCGATGGTTCGACGCAGCAGGTGCAGGGCAAGAACGTCATCCTCGCCGCGGGTTCGGTGCCGCGCACCATCCCCGGCTTCGAAGTCGGTGGGCCGATCATGACCTCCGATGAGGTTTTGATGCTCGACAAGTTGCCCGCACGCGTCGCCGTCATCGGTGGCGGTGCAATCGGTTGCGAGTTCGCCTCGACTTTCGCCGACCTCGGTTCGCAGGTCACCATCCTCGAGGGCCTCCCGAAGATTCTCCCCGGCCTCGACATCGACCTCGCAAACGTCGTCGTGAAGAGCTTCAAGAAGAAGAACATCGACATCAAGACCGGTGTGTCGGTGAAGGGTCACACCCCGAACGGCAGCGGTGGAACCGTCGTCGCGTTCGGCGAGGGCGAAACTCTCGAAGTCGATGCGGTCGTCGTGTCTGTTGGTCGTCGCCCGTTTGCCGATCAATTGGGTCTGCAGGGAACCGGCGTCAAGGTGACCGAGCGTGGTTTTGTCGAAGTCAACGAGTACTGCGAAACCGCCGAGGCCGGCGTGTTTGCGATCGGTGACATCATCAACACCCCGCAGCTCGCGCACGTTGCATACGCCGAAGCGATCGTCGCGGTGAAGCGTGTGCTCGGCGAGCCCGTCGCACCCGTTGCCTACGACCGTGTGCCGTGGGCGATCTACTGCCACCCCGAGGTGGCATGGGCCGGCCACAGCGAGGAAAGCGCAAAGGCCGCCGGATTCGACGTCGTCGTCGGCAAGCACCAGTTCCGCGCGAACAGCCGCGCAATGATCGTCGGCGAGACCGACGGTTTGGTGAAGGTCATCGCAAAGAAGAACGCAGATGGAACCGCGGGTCAGGTGCTCGGCGTGCAGATGGTCGGCCCGTGGGTCACCGAACAGCTGTCGGGTGGCTATCTGGCCGTCAACTGGGAAGCCACGGTCGCCGAGGTTGCCGAGTTCATCCAGCCGCATCCCAGCCTGTCCGAGCTCTTCGGCGAAACGATGCTGTCGATGACCGGACGTTCGATCAACGCCTGATACGAAAGAGAAGCAGGGCAAAGACATGGCAAACGTAACCCTCCCTCAACTCGGCGAAACCGTCACCGAGGGCACCATCACGAAGTGGTTCAAGAAGATCGGCGACACCGTCGCTGCCGACGAGCCATTGTTCGAAGTGTCGACCGACAAGGTCGACACCGAGGTTCCCTCGCCCGTTGCCGGTGTGCTCACCGAGATCCGCGCGAACGAAGGTGACACCGTTCCCGTCGGCGCCGTGATCGGCGTCGTCGGCGATGCCGGTGCCGCCCCGGCTCCTGCTCCCGCTGCTGCGCCGGCGCCAGCTGCGGCACCCGCGCCCGCGCCCGAGCCCGCACCTGCTCCCGCTGCGGCACCCGCACCCGCACCCGCACCCGCACCCGCTCCTGCCCCGGTGGCAAAACCCGCACCCGCACCGAGTGTCGGTGGTGCGCCGTTGCTGTCACCCGTGGTGCGACGACTCATCGCGGAGAACAATCTCGATGCTGCATCGATCAAGGGCACGGGCCCTGGTGGGCGCATCACGCGTGAAGACGTTCTGGCCGTCATCGACGCACAGGGTGGCAAGTCGGCTGCACCGGCAGCCGCCCCCGCCGCTGCGGCATCTGCACCCGCTGCACCCGCTGCTGCTCCCGCCCCCGCAGCAGCCAAGCCCGCACCCGCCAAGAAAGAGGCCGGTGCGGTCTCGGAGGACGGTCGCGAAAAGCGCATCAAGTTGTCGAAGATCCGCAAGCTCACCGGCGAACACATGGTGATGTCGAAGTCGGTCAGCCCGCACACGTTCAGCGTCGTCGAAGTCGACTACGCCAACGTCGACCGCGCCCGCAACAAGGTGAAGGACGAATTCAAGAAGAGCGAGGGCTTCAGCCTCACCTACTTGCCGTTCATCTCGCGTGCCGTCGTCGACGCAATCACCGAGTTCCCTCACATGAATGCCTCGGTCGATGGCAACGAACTGGTCGTTCACAACTACGTCGACCTTGGCATCGCGGTCGACCTCGAATACCAGGGCCTCTTGGTGCCGGTGGTGCGCGATGCGGAAACCAAGCGCCTGCGCGCACTCGCTCGCGAAATCAGCGACCTCGGCACGCGCGCGAAGAACCGCAAGCTCACGCCCGACGAAATCCAGGGTGGCACCTTCACGCTGTCGAACAACGGCTCGGCGGGCTCCGTGCTCACGATGGCTGTCATCAACCAGCCGCAGGTGGCGATCATCTCCACCGACGCGATCGTACGCAAGCCGGTTGTCGTCAACACTCCCGACGGCGGCGAGTCGATTGCGATCCACCCGGTCGGCAACCTTGCGATGAGCTGGGACCACCGCGCCTTCGACGGCGCCTACGCGGCGAACTTCCTCTCGAAGATCAAGTCGATCCTCGAGACCCGCGACTGGACTGCCGAGCTCTAAGCCTCACATGTCCGCACCGCTGAACGTCCGCTGGTTGGGGCGCGTGCCCTACCGCGAGGCGTTCGCGCTGCAAGAGGCATTGTTCTCGAGCTCCGATCGTCAGTACCTGCTGCTGCTCGAGCACCCACACGTCTTCACCTACGGCCCCAGCGCCGAACTCGACAAGAACCTCAAGTGCTCGCCCGACGCGGTGGGTGCGGAGCTGGTGAAGGTGAACCGTGGCGGCGACGTGACGTACCACGGCCCGGGGCAGTTGGTCGGATATCCGATTCTCTCCCTCGCGCCAAAACACGGCGGGAAAGCCGGCCCCGCCGACACGACGGCGTACGTGCACGGCATCGAACAAGTGATCATCGATTCGTTGACCGAACTCGGTGTCGCCGATGCGTCGCGCTTCGATGGCTACCCGGGTGTGTGGCTGGGGGTCGATGCGGGACGCCCGCGCAAGATCTGTGCGATCGGTGTGCGTCTCACGCGTGGTCGCACGATGCACGGCTTTGCGTTGAACGTCGAAACCGATCTCACCTACATGCGCGAGCACATCGTGCCGTGTGGTATCGCCGAACACCCGGTCACGTCGCTGCGCGAAGAAGGCATCGACGCCTCGATGCGCGACGTCGCCGACGTGGTGGCGCGGCACGTCGCTGCGCAATTCTCCGACGGCACGGTCGAGCGTCGTGACGTTGCATGGGTGCACCGCCCCGAAGATCTCTCGCCGTTCTCGCGCGGCGCAGGGGCGGGGGAGAAGGTTCGCCTCACCGGGCGCCTCGCACAGGCCGGTGTCACCGGCGGCATCGCAATCGAAGAACGCAA
>JBBANY010000080.1:0-10795 GCA_040401695.1 Ilumatobacteraceae bacterium | reverse complement strand
TGTCGCGGGTGCAATACGGAGGGCGTCGGTTCCGGCAGCGAGCCCACCGAGGCCGAGGGCGGCGGTGAGGGCGGTCGTCAAAAACGAGCGCAACTTCAGTTGGGGTTTTGATTTCATGGGACGAAATGTACCATAAATCTAGTAAGATGTAAACAAATCGTCTTATAAAGCCCCCGTTGATCGAGCCAAAATGTTGGTGATGGCAAGAAACGAAGATCCGGTTCGCGAGCGCATTCTGATGGCCGCGTTGCGGGCCATCGACGAGTCGGGGACGGCGGCGCTCCGGGTCGTGGCGGTGGCTCATGCTGCCGGGGTGTCGCAGGGGATGATCCGTTACTACTTCGGTGACCGCCAGGGGTTGGTCGACGAGGCTTTGGCACGGCGGTTCAGCGACCGGTTCGGTGACTTCATGGACGTGTTCGCCGAGGCCTCGCGCAAGTGCACGACCCCCGACGAGTTCCGCGCGGTCATCAAATCGGTGTTGGACGCGGTGTTCATTCCCGAGCGAACGAAGATGCGTCTCGAGCGCAACAGTGACGTGGGTGAAGCGGTGGCGCGTCCTGAATTGGCGGCGAAGATTGCCGTCGAGCGCGATGGAGCGCTCGACGAGCTGCGCGCAATCATCTCTGATGCTCAGGCTCGCGGCCTGATGAGAAAGGACCTTGATCCAAAGGCCGTGGCGGGGCTCCACTTGGCAATGGTTCACGGGTACTCGATGCTCGAGTTGGGCGAACGTGCGGTCGAAACATCCGCCTTCAACGACGTGTATGCGCGCGCGTTGTTTGCGCTGATTTTCGACTGACGTGTTTTTGTGCTCCCGCGCACACATGGGGGCATGACAAACGAACAGAAAACCGGTCCCGTTACCCCCATCGAGCTTGCCGCCTTGGTCGAGGCGAGAATCCACGAGTCGCTCGGTGAGAGCGAGTCCGCATTCGACCTGGCCAAGGCCCGCTTGTACGGCATCAATTTCCGCGGTGACGAACTGCAGTTGTCGTTCGTGCTCGAGCACGGCGACATCTACCAGTTGCTCGAGGTGCCCGAGTCGGCGTGCGCGCGCATGTTCGATGCCGCCGCGCTGGTGACGTGTGGATGGGCGGCACCGATCGCGGAGGGGTCGGGCGAGCCCGACGGCGCCCCGAGTGCACATCCGCAGCGCCGGCGCGTCCGGTTGGTGATCGTGGTCGGCGATGCAGGTGTGGCATCGGTCCTGCGGTTCGCCGACGATGCGGAGTCGCCGATTCTGGATGCTGGCGAGGCCAAGGGCCCGCTTGCCGACGCGGTGGCGGGGTACTGGACGGCTGAATGAGCCGTAGCCTTGACGGCGTGACGGCCGTTCAGGGCGCTTTCGATGTTGCGGCGTGGGCCGACGAGGTTCGCGCACTGGCCGCCCAGCGTGACGCGGTGATCCTGGCGCACAACTACCAGGTGCCCGAGATCCAGGACGTTGCCCATCACGTGGGTGATTCGCTGGCGTTGTCCCGAATCGCGGCGAAGGCCGATGCGTCGACCATCGTGTTCTGCGGCGTCCACTTCATGGCCGAGACGGCCAAGATTCTGGCCTACGACAAGACGGTGCTGATTCCCGACGAAAAGGCGGGGTGTTCGCTCGCCGAAACGATCAACGGCGAACAGCTGCGCGCATGGAAGACACAGCACCCGGGTGCCGTGGTGGTGAGTTACGTGAACACCACGGCCGAAGTGAAGGCCGAGACAGACATTTGCTGCACGTCGTCGAATGCGGTCGATGTGGTTGCTTCGATTCCTGCCGATCGCGAGATTCTGTTCTGCCCCGACCAGTTCCTCGGAGCGCACGTCCAGCGAACGTTGGCGCGCGACAACATGCACATCTGGATGGGCGAGTGCCATGTGCACGCGGGTATCAACGGCGCGGAATTGCGCCGTCGCGTGATGGAAGAGCCCGAAGCCGATCTCTACATCCACCCCGAATGCGGTTGTGCCACGAGCGCGCTGTATCTGGTCGAGTCGGGAGTGGTACCCAAAGAGCGCGCGCATATTTTGTCGACCGGTGGAATGGGCGAGGCCGCGCTCACCACCAAGGCGAAGAAGGTTCTCATCGCCACCGAGACGGGAATCATTCACCAATTGCAGAAGTCAAACCCCTTGGTGATCTTCGAACCGATCAACCGGGCAGCGGTGTGCAAGTACATGAAGATGATCACGCCCGAGAAGTTGTTGGCGTGCCTGAAGAACGGTCGCGACGAGGTCACCGTGCCGGCCGACGTTGCCGATCGCGCACGGCGATCGGTCGAGGCGATGATCGCTCTCGGAACGCCGTCGAAAACGGGGGAGTAGGTGCACAGCGCACCCTTTGGCGTTGCGCTGCCGACGCAACTCGCTGCGCCGGCCCCGACGTGGGAGCGCGACATCGATGTCGTCGTGCTGGGTAGCGGCGCCGCCGGCTTGGCTGCGGCGTTGGCGATGCGTCCCGTGCGTGAAGTGGTGTTGGTGACGAAGGGCGAACTGGCGGCCGGAAGCACGCAGTGGGCCCAGGGTGGGCTGGCCGCGGTTCTCGACCCGAAGGATTCTCTCGAGGCGCACGTCGCCGACACGCTGACCGCGGGGGCGGGACTGTGCGACGAGGCGAACGTGCGCACGTTGGTTGCCGAGGCGCCGACGGCGATTCGCTATCTGATGAAGTTGGGAGCCGCGTTCGACCCTGGTGCCGACGGTGGACCGGCGTTGACGCGCGAAGGCGGACACTCGCACAGTCGCATCGTGCACGCGGGTGGCGACCAGTCGGGCGCCGAGGTGCAACGCACGCTCGACCAGTCGGCGATGAACGCCGGTGTGCAGGTAATGGAACACACTTTCGCCCTCGACTTGTTGATCGGCTTCGATCGCAACGGTGTTCGCCGCGCAGTGGGGGTGCGCGTGGCGCGACTGAACCCCGACGGTTCGGTGCTCGACGTCGGCCACATCACCGCGCGGGCTGTCGTCGTGGCAACCGGAGGATTGGGGCAGGTGTTCGCATCAACGTCGAATCCGCCGGCGGTGACCGGTGATGGGCTCGCCCTGGCGTTGCGTGCCGGAGTCGAAGTGGCCGACATGGAGTTCATCCAGTTCCATCCGACGGTGTTGTGGCAAGGGGCCGATGCCAAGGGTCAGTTGGCGCTGATCAGCGAGGCCGTGCGTGGCGAAGGTGCGGTGTTGGTCGACGGCGCCGGTACGCGGGTGATGGAGGGAGTCCATCCGCTCGGGGACCTTGCACCGAGAGACGTCGTTGCGGCGGCGATCTCGCGGCGGATGGCCGAGGCGCCGGGTGGGGTCGATGATCATGTGTTTCTCGATGCCACGGCGATGGGCGAAGAGTTCGAGCGTCGCTTCCCTTCGATCACCGCGTCGTGCCGACAGTTCGGCATCGAGCCGTCGCGCGATCTCATTCCCGTGGCACCGGCGGCGCACTACTTCTGTGGTGGCATCACCGCCGGTCTGAACGGCATGACGTCTCTCCCCGGGTTCTTCGCGGTCGGCGAGGTTGCCTGCACGGGTGTGCACGGAGCAAATCGCCTGGCGTCGAATTCACTGACCGAGGGAGTGGTGGCGGGAACGCGCGTGGGTCGCGAACTGAGTTGGCTCCTGCCCGAGAAGTGCCCGCCCGTCGAGATGGTCGGTGGTGCGCTGCTCGACCCTCAGGATCGCCGCGTTCTGCGCGAAACCATGAGCCGCAACGTGGGCGTACTGCGCAGACCCGAGGGATTGGCCGTGGCACGCGAAATCGTCGAGGACCTTGCGGCCGGGGCGAACGTCGAAGTCGAGCCCTGCCTTCAGGCATTCGAAGCGACGAATCTGCTCACTGTTGCGGCCGCCGTCATTGGAGCGGCTGAACTGCGCAGCGAAAGCCGCGGTTGTCACCGCCGTGTCGAACACCCCGAGCCGCGTGCCGAATGGGTTCGCCACATCACCGTGCAGTGCGAAGATGGCGTGATGAGGTTCGCATCGTGACCCACGCACACGAGCCCTCGTTCCATCCGCTGTCGCAACAGCTCGACCGACACCTGCATGACGTCGGACTTTCGCCCGGATACGTCGAACGACTCATTCGCGACACGATTCTCGAAGACCTCGACGGGGGATACGACGTCACGACGCACTCGACCGTTCCGCGAGAGCACCGCAGCGAGGTGGTGTTCACCGCGCGCAAGCCCGGCTGCGTCGCGGGGGTTCCCGTCGTTGCGGCCGTGCTCGAAATGATGTGCGGGACGATGAATCTCGTCTACGAACCGTTGGTGCGCGACGGTGACGTGGTGCTGCGCGACACGGCGCTGCTGCGTGCCGAAGCACCGACCCGGGATTTGCTGACCTCCGAGCGCACCGCCCTCAACCTGTTCTGTCATCTCAGTGGCATCGCCACAGCGACGCGCGAGTGGGCCGACCAGTTGTCGCGTACCGGCGCGGTGGTCCGCGACACTCGCAAGACGACCCCGGGTCTGCGCAAGTTGGAGAAGTATGCGGTGCGTTGCGGCGGCGGCCAGAACCACCGCATGAGCCTGTCGGATGCGGCACTCGTGAAGGACAATCACATTGCTGCTGCGGGGGGTGTGGCTGAGGCGTTCCGTGCAGTGCGCGAACACGAGCCCGACATCGCGGTGGAAATCGAGGTCGATACGCTCGACCAGCTGCGTGAGGCCCTAGCGGCCGGCGCCGATCTGGTGTTGCTCGACAACATGGCACCCGACGTCCTGCGCGAGGCGGTGGCGATTTCGCGAGAGCATTCGTCGCGGACGGGTCGCAAGGTGATCCTCGAAGCAAGTGGCGGCCTGACGTTGTCCAACGCGGGTGCCGTCGGCGCGACGGGGGTCGACTACATCTCCGTGGGTGGCCTCACACACTCGTCGCCGATTCTCGACATCGGCCTCGACTACGTGCGCACCCTCTGACCCGCGTCCGTCCGCGCGTGACGGGCTGTCTAAGGTTCGGGAGAACTCGAGGGGGGAGTGATGGGGAAGTTGGACGAATGTGTTGCCGTGGTGACCGGTGCGTCATCGGGAATCGGCGAGGCGATTGCGATCGATCTCGCTGAACAGGGGGCGACGGTGATTGCCACCGCGCGCCGCAAGGATCGGCTCGATGCGCTGGCTGCAGCACACGCGAACATCCACGCGGTTGCCTGCGACGTGGCTGATGCCGAATCGGTGAAGTCAATGGTCGCCGAGGTCGTGTCGCGGTTCGGTCGAATCGACATTCTGGTGAACAACGCCGGCCTCGGTCTGACGGGCTACGCAACCCAGATCACACTCGAGGAATGGAAAGAGATGGTCGACGTGAATGTGATGGGGGTGTTGAACTGTACGCACGTCGCGTTGGGTCACCTCATCGACGCGGCGAAAGGACCGCGGGGCGTAGCCGACATCGTGAACATCTCGTCGGTGGCCGGTCGCAAGGCGTTGCCCGGTAGCTCCGTATATGCGGCGACGAAGTTCGCCGTCAATGCATTCAGCGACGGCATGCGCCAAGAGCTTGCATCGAAGCACGTGCGCGTGTCGATCGTTGCTCCGGGAATGACCGAGTCGGAGATGATCTACAAGATCCGACCCGACTTGCTGGCAAAGATTCGCGCGACCCTCGAGGCGATGCCCAGCATGACGGCCGCCGAAGTCGCCGAAACGGTGACCTTCGTCGTCACGCGACCAGCGGGTGTTGCGGTGAACGATCTGCTCGTGCGGCCGACGGAACAGGAACGCTGATCATGGCGCCGACGACGTGGATCGACGGGTTGAAGTTCCCCGAGGGGCCGGTGTTGATGCCGGATGGTTCGGTGATGCTGAGCGAACTGCTCGGCAACAAGGTCGTTCAGGTCTGGCCCGACGGTACGAAGAAGGTGATCGCCGAGCCCGAGGGCATGCCGAATGGTCTCGCATTCGGGCCCGACGGCTATCTCTACTGCGCGAACATGGGTGGGCTGTTGAAGCCTGGCATCCTCGGGTCGATGCCGGGAGTCGACGTGAAACGTCTCGCGTACCGCGGGGGCAGTATTCAGCGCATCGACGTGGCGACGGGCGAGTGCATCGACATTCTGACCGAGTGCGAGGGTCACGGGCTTCGCGCCCCCGACGACCTGGTGTTCGATTCATCGGGAGGTTTCTGGTTCACGGATATCGGCGTGACCGACCACGACACGCGCAAGGCCGACGAGACGGGTATCTACTACGTGCCTGCCGACATGTCGGCCGTGAAGCGCGTCATCCGTTCGACGGTGCCGACGAATGGCATCGGTATTTCACCCGACGGTTCGAAGCTCTACTGGACCGAATACCTGACCGGCCGGTTGTTCATGCGTCGCATCACAGCGCCGGGCGTGTTGGCCGAACCGGAGGTACCGTTCGGTGATTGCATCTTCACTCACCCACTGCCGGTGACGTGGTTCGACTCGTTGACCGTCGGCGCAAACGGCGAAATCGCCGTGGCGGTGCACAACGGAACGCCGCAGGGCCGCAGCGGCGTGATCACTTTCAGCCCCGAAGGCGACGAGATCCACTACATGGGCTTCGACGACGCATGGACGACGCACGTGTTGTTTTCTTTCGACGGCGACCCGACGGCCTACGTGACGTTGTCCGGAACGGGCCGCTTGGTGTCGGTGCCGTGGCACTACCACCAGACGCGTCCGCTGTACGGGCCACGGTGACGTGACGGCGATGGGCGTCGTCGAGGAACTCGACAGCGATCTCCGGTCGATCCTGCCGGCCGAGTGGTTCACCTTCGCCGAATGCGGCAATTGGGGCTCATTGCGCGAGGTGCAGGTGGCGATCGGATCGCAATCCGTCGTGCGTGAACTGGGTCGTCGGGGCTGGATCGCGCCGCACTGGCCGGTCGAACACGGTGGTCGCGGGCTGTCCGAGACCGACGCTGCCGCAGCGATCGAACGGCTCGACGCGTTGGCAGTGCCGCGCATCCCCCGCGGAACCGGGTTTGTGTTGGCCGCGCCGGCGATTCGTCAGTTTTCGTCGGAGGAAACAAAGCGCCGTTTCCTGCCGAAGATCGTGACGGGTGAAGAGATGTGGGCGCAGCTGTTCAGCGAACCCGGTGCGGGAAGCGACCTCGCGTCGCTGGCCTGTCGCGCGGTGCGCGATGGTGGCGAGTGGGTCGCATCGGGGCAGAAGGTGTGGACGACCCTGGGTCACGAAGCTGACATCGGCATGTTGTTGGCCCGCACCGACCCGGACGTGCCGAAGAACAAGGGGATCACGTACTTCGCCGTCGACCTGCGCGCACCCGGTGTCGAGTTGCGCCCGCTCGTTCAGATGACAGGCGAGCACGAATTCAATGAGATCTTTCTCTCCGAGGTGCGCATCCCCGATGCGTGGCGCATCAGTCCGGTGAACGAAGGGTGGGCGGCGTCGAATGCCTCGCTTGCAGCCGAGCGCATCACGCTGTCGGGGCAGAAGGCCGGAGGTCCGCAGAAGCGCAGCATTCTCGGGGGCAAGACCATCGACGAGGTACTGGCGCTTGCGCGCGAGCGTGGTGTCACGGCGGTGCAGCGCGAACGACTGGTGGAAGCGTGGATCGACGCAAGAGTGCTCGGGCTCACTGTCGGTCGCATGAAGGGGCCCACTGGTTCGATCACCAAGGTGATGAAGGCGAAGTCGAACCAGGAACTGCAGTGTCTGGCCCTCGAGATTCTGGGTGTCGATTCCGTTGCGTGGAACGTCGATGACGGAACCGAGTGTTCGAAGTACGCGCGTGAGTTCCTGCGCACGCGGGCCAATTCCATCGAGGGCGGAACAAGTGAGATTCAGCGCAACATCATCGGCGAACGCGTGCTGGGTCTGCCGCGCGAACCCGACCCGTGGGTGGGCCAACCCTGGAAGGAAATACCGCGGAGTTAGTTCGCGTCAAGGTCGGCTTGCAGCCATGCCTCGTCTTCGTCGGTCCACTCGAAGTTCACCATGTAGTCGACGATTTCCGGGTCGGTTCCGCGAAGAATCACGACATCATTCGACCCGAGTCGCCGGCAAATCGTGTTCATCTCCTCGCGTGAGTCGACGAAGATGACCTCTTTCTTGGCTATCTCATCCGATTGGGTCATTGAATCGCTTTCCTTTCATTCCCGCCGGCCGGGCGGGCCGTGCGTGAAAGACGTTGATTGAGTCTGCATCTACCGAATAGATCACTTCGATCAGATTTCCCCGGAGATTTGGTCCGAAGGCGAGGACTCGGTCCTGACCCCACTTCGGTGGGACTTGACGCGAGCCGATCTTGTTCTCGAGGGCGTGAAGGATGTCCTCACGGCTTTGGCCGTGCTTGAACGCAGATTCTCGAAATCCGACGTGAAACCATTCTAATACGCACCAATGTGTGCGTGGAGGGGTGAGTGTCAGCAGTTAATCAGTGGCGTGAAGCGAGCCATGCGGCCTCTGCTTCGCCGAGGGGAGTCGACGGTGATGCGTTGACCATCGGCCACAGTTCTTCCGCGATGCGGCGGTAGTTGCCGTTCGCGTGCAGTTCGCCGAGCAGTGCGTAGAGGCCGAGGTTGATGCGTTGGATGAAGACGAATGCGCGCGGAACCGATGCGTAGTTCGCGATGGGGCTGGTGCGGTCGAACGTGTGGCGAACGATCGACGACGAGTAGTCGGGTGTCCAGTGCATCACGTGCGACTCGCGCACCGGTGCGTAGAAGTGCGAGAAGTAATCGCCGATCTGGTCGGTGGTGACGGGTGCGTCGGGCTTCAACAGCCCGGCATCTTCGATGATCCTGCGGAACGCGGCATCGTCGTGGTTGATGGCGGCGGCCGAGATCATGTTCTTGAAGATCGTCATCTCGTCTTCGGTGAAGTGTTTGACGAGTCCGTAGTCAAGGAACGTGATGCGCACGTTTTCCGGGTCGTCGAGATGGAAGATGTAGTTGCCCGGGTGCGGGTCGCCGTTGAAGGCGCGGAAACGGTAGAGCGAGCGGAAGACGTAGCGGAATATCGCCTCGGCGGCGCGGTCGCGAACATCTTGTGGTTGCTGCATGAGTTCCGCCCATGAGCTGCCGATGACGAGGTCGGACGTGATGACCCGCGCAGACGAGAGGTGTGTGTGGACTCGAGGGACGTTGACGAACGGATGGTCGGTGTAGAAGTCGGCGAATTCCTGTTGGTTCTTCGCCTCGCGGACGTAGTCGAGTTCCTCGGCGAGGCGCTCCTTGATTTCGGCGACCATTTCGTCGGGCTCGAAGGCTTTGAAGCCGAACGCGAGAACCGCGCCGAGCAGGTCGGCGTTCTTCAGGTCGGCAGCGATCGCATCAGCGACGCCCGGGTACTGCACCTTGACCGCGACCGCTTGGTGTTCGCCGGTGGCGGGGTCGACGATGATCGCGCGGTGTACCTGACCGATGGACGCCGAGGCGATGGGTTCATCGTCCCATTCGACGAACAGTTGCGTGACGGGGGCACCGAACTCTTCCTCGATGACGCGACGTGCGAGGTCGCCGCTCATCGGGGGCGCGTTGTTCTGTAGTTCGGCGAGTGCGAGACGCAAGGGCTCGGGAAGACCATGGTCGAGGTAGCTGGCCATTTGGCCGAGCTTCATGAGGGCACCCTTCATGTTGCCGAGGCGCTCGGCGATCTCGGCGGCGTTCTTCAATTCGCGCGAGTGATCGAGGGCTTCCTTGCGTTCGGCCGATGCGAAAATCTTGCGCGCGGCGGTCGTGGCGTAGTTGGCGCCGACCTTCACGCCCAACTTCGCGATCTCCGCGTTGCGGCCGAGCCGCCGGCGCGATGACAGAGGAGAGCCCGTGCCGCTCATGGCGTCAGCCCTGTGCTCGTTCGACGGCCGATCGGCACGCACGGACGAGCGTCGGAACGAACTGATCGGCTGCGGCGTAGACGGCATCGTGGTCTGCGTCGACACGGAAAGCCTCGGCGCGGGGGAGCGCCTCGAAAAGCCGCAACTGCCGTTTCACCGGAACGACTCGGTCGCGCATCGTGATGACGACGCTCGACGGCGCCTCGACGGTGCGAATCCAATCGCGCGAGTTGAACGAGCCGAGTGCCCCGCCTGCTTCGAGGATCGTGCGCCAGTCGTGCTGCTGCAACTGCGCCGCGGCCCACGGTTCCCAGTTGCTGACCTTGCGCTGAAGATAGACGCGTTCGGTGATGCGTTCACGTGCGCTGGAGGGTGTGATTCGTGCGAGTGCGCCGAGGCCGTGGAGGCCGAGAAAGGAAAGGCGTTCCTGGCGGGTGGAGGCGAAGTAGCCGGATGTGGCGGCGAGAACGAGGGCGCGAACCCGTGGTTCGTGTCGCTTCCACAACAACTGGGCGACGGTGCCGCCCATCGAATAGCCGACGGGGATGAACGTGGCGATGCCGAGTTGGTCGGCGAGTGCCGCCGCGTCATCGGCACACGCTGCGAGTGTGAAGGGCTTGTTCGAGCGGATGCCGCGACCATGTCCGCGTTGGTCGGGGGCGATCACGCGGAAGTGTTCGCCGAGCGCGTGGTAGCAGGTGAAGAAATTGAGGTCGGCGGTGGCCGTCCAGCCGTGCAGCAGCATCAAAGTTGGCGCATTGGCGGGGCCGGCAACTTCGCGGAAGAACATCGTTCCACGGCCGGGCAGATGTACCTCGCGGCCGGGCGGAAGGAGAGGGGTGCGTGGTTCGGTGTCTGTCACAGGTCAGTCGTGGTGTTCGACGGCAAGAATGCGCACGCGCAACTTGCTGCCGTTGGGGGCCTCGTACTCGACCCATTCTTCAACACGACGATCCAACAATGCCGCACCGAGCGGAGCCTTGGGGCTCATGATTTCCGTGCCCTCGCGACGCTCTTCGATGTGACCGATGAAATAGCGCTCGGC
>JBBANY010000079.1:0-10856 GCA_040401695.1 Ilumatobacteraceae bacterium | reverse complement strand
GAGTCGTTCGAGTTCGCGGACGCCGTCGGGCGTGAGGGCGACCCGTCCCTCGGATTCCTTGATCTCGCGAGGAACGCCGACGGTCTTGATCGCCTGTGTCATGACCTATTTATACACACGTATTGCTGTGGCAGGATGACGACATGCAGTCCTTCAGGAACTTCATCAACGGTCAATTTGTCGATGCAAAGAACGGCGAGACGACGGACGTCATCAATCCCGCCACCGGCAAGGCGTACGCGAAGGCCGCGCTTTCGCGTGAAGCAGACGTCGATGCGGCGATGGCCGCCGCCGAGGCCGGTTTCGAGGTGTGGCGCGACTCGACGCCGTCGGAGCGCTCGCTCGCCTTGTTCCGTATCGCCGACGCAATCGAGGCACGTGCGGGCGACCTGATCGCCGCCGAAGTCGAGAACACCGGCAAGCCCGTGAGTCTGACCACGAGCGAGGAGATCCCGCCGATGGTCGACCAGATCCGTTTCTTTGCCGGCGCGGCCCGTCACCTCGAGGGCAAGAGCACCGGCGAGTACATGCGCAACATGACGTCGATGATCCGCCGCGAGCCCGTCGGCGTCTGCGCGCAGGTGGCGCCGTGGAACTACCCGATGATGATGGCGGTGTGGAAGTTCGCACCGGCGATCGCAGCGGGGAACAGCATCGTCCTGAAGCCGTCGGACACCACACCCGCCACGACGACGATCCTCGCCGAGATTGCGGCAGAGTTCCTGCCGCCAGGTGTCTTCAACGTCATCTGCGGTGACCGCGACACGGGCCGTTCGATGGTGTCGCATCCGACACCGAGCCTCGTGTCGGTGACGGGCAGCGTCCGCGCCGGTATGGAAGTCGCGCAGGCTGCTGCGGCGAGCCTCAAGCGTGTGCACCTCGAACTCGGTGGCAAGGCCCCTGTCGTGGTGTTCGACGACGCCGACATCGAGGCGGCCGCCGCGGGCATCGCAACCGCGGGCCTATTCAATGCGGGGCAGGACTGCACGGCCGCGACGCGCGTGCTTGCCGCGCCGCGGGTGTACTCGGACTTCGTCGCGGCGCTCACCGAGGCCGTGGCTGCATCGAAGACCGGGCAGCCCACCGACGACGTTCTCTACGGCCCGCTCAACAACGTGAACCAACTCACGCGCGTCGCGGGCTTCGTCGAGCGCGCACCCTCGCATGCGCGCGTCACCACGGGTGGCAGCAAGGTGTCGGGTGACGGTTACTTCTACTCACCGACCGTCGTCGCGGACCTGAAGCAGAACGACGAGATGATCCAGAACGAGATCTTCGGGCCGGTGCTGACCGTGCAGCAGTTCAGCGACGAAGACGAAGCCGTGCGCTGGGCGAATGGGGTCGAGTACGGCCTTGCGTCGTCGGTGTGGACGAAGGACTTCGGTCGCGCGATGCGGATGGCCAAGCGGCTCGACTTCGGCTGTGTGTGGATCAACACCCACATTCCCGTGGTCGCAGAGATGCCGCACGGGGGCTTCAAGAAGTCGGGATACGGCAAGGATCTGTCGGCCTACTCGCTCGAGGACTACACGCGCGTGAAGCACGTGATGGCAAACCTCGACAGCTGAGACGCCGTACCCCCGATTCCGGCGTTCAGTGAACGCCGTATGTATACGTCTGTTTGGCGATGTCGAGATAGACGAAGGTCTCGGTCGTGACGACACCGTGAACGGCGCGTATCGCGTTGGTGACCGAAAGAAGTTCCGACTCGTCACGCACCACGACCTCGGCGAGAAAGTCGTATTTCCCCGCGGTGACCACCAGGTACTCGATCGTGTCGATCGCGCGCAGCATGTCAGCGATGCCGTCGGTGGGCCCCGTCGTGGAGATGCCGATCAACGCCATGCGGCGGCGGCCAACCATCAACGGGTTGGTGACCGCTGCAACCTGGATGACGCCGCTCGTGATGAGACGCTGAACCCGCTGGCGCACTGCCGCCTCCGACAAGCCGACAGCGGCACCGAGCTGCGTGTAGGGGAGACGTCCGTCGGCCTGAAGTTGTTCGATGATGCGCTGGTCGGTGGCATCGAGGCGCACGGGTCCGCTCTGAGACGTGGACGCTGACGAATCTGTCATCACGGGTGATCGTACGCCCGGTGTTACGCTCGACCCAATGTCTGGGGAGAGGGACACGAGGTGAGCGGCGACGCTTCGCCGGCCACGGATGGGGCGACGGGCAACGTCATTCGCCTCGACCAGGTGCGCAAGCAATACGGATCGTTCGTCGCCGTCGACAATGCCGACTTCTCCATCGGGCGCGGTGAGTTCTTCGCGATGCTGGGCCCGTCGGGCTGCGGCAAAACCACCACCTTGAAGATGATCGCCGGCTTCGAGCAGCCGTCGTCGGGCAGGGTGCTCCTCGAGGGCGTCGACGTCTCGACGGTGCCGCCCTACAAGCGCAACGTCAACACGGTCTTTCAGCAGTACGCGCTGTTCCCGCACATGACCGTTGCCGACAATATCGCCTTCGGGCCGCGCAGCAAGAAACTCGACGAGGCTGAAATCAAGAAGCGCGTCGGCGACATGCTCGACGTCGTGCGTCTGTCCGAATTCGCCAATCGCCGTCCGGCGCAGCTGTCGGGTGGTCAGCAGCAACGCGTCGCACTGGCCCGCGCGCTCGTCAACTACCCGAGCGCCCTGCTCCTCGACGAGCCGCTTGCGGCGCTCGACCTGAAGCTGCGCGAGGCGATGCAGATCGAATTGAAGCGCATCCAGCGCGAGGTCGAGATCACTTTCGTCTTCGTGACCCACGACCAGGGCGAGGCACTGACGATGAGCGACCGCATCGCCGTCATGAGCCAGGGCGTCGTGGAACAGATCGGCACCGCCACCGACATCTACAAGCGCCCCCAGTCGCTGTTCGTCGCCGGCTTCATCGGCTCGGCGAATCTTTTGCCCGCCGTCGTGGCACAGGGCGATTCCGCGGGTGCATCGTTCGATTTCTGGGGTGGTGGTCGGATCACGGTCAAGTCCGACCATGTGAACGCCGACGTCGCGTTGACGCCCGGCGAGCAGGTCACCGTCATGCTGCGTCCCGAACATTTGCACGTCTCGGCGACCCAACCCGCGGGCGAGTCGCTCGCCGCGACGGTCACCGACATCGTGTTCCAGGGTGCCTCGGTGCGCGTGGTGGCGCGACTGGCGAACGACACCGAGGTCACCGCCTTGGTGTCGGGTGAGGCCGACCTCCCGTTCCTGCGACCCGATTCGACCGTTTGGTTGTCGTGGAACGCCGACGCTCCGTTCGTGCTCGACGGCTGGCCGAGCATCGCCGGAGCCACCACCACCAACGTCGACTCGATCGAGGCGTCGCTCTAGGCGCCGTCCAACCCGAATAATCTCTCAACAACCCGCGAGAAAGGCAGAACCATGGCAGGCAAGTTGAATCGTCGTCAGTTCCTCATCCGTTCCGGCATGGCCGGTGCCGGTGCACTGTCCCTTCCGGCGCTTCTCGCCGCTTGCGGTGGTGACGACGGTGGCGGCAACTCGCTCTTCTTCGAGAACTGGCCCCTCTACATCGACGAAGAGACCGTGAAGCTCTTCCAAGAGGCGAGTGGCGTGTCGTTGAAGTACACCGAGGCCTACAACGACAACAACGAATACTTCGCGAAAGTGCAGCCGTTGCTGTCGAAGGGCGACAAGATCGATCCCGACATCATCGCCCCCACGTTCTGGATGGCGGCGCGCTTCGTGCAGTTGGGCTGGGCACAGAAGCTGCCCGTCGACAAGATCCCGAACATCGCCAACCTGCGCGACGACTTGAAGGGCCAACCCTGGGACAAGGACCAGGAATACAACCTGCCGTGGCAGACGGGTGTTGCGGGGATCGCCTACAACATGAAGACGACCGGACGTGAGCTGAAGAGCGTCGAGGACCTCTTCGCCCCCGAATTCAAGGGCAAGATCGGCATGCTCACCGAGATGCGCGACACGATGGGCCTCGTCCTCATGGGCCTGGGCAAGAACATCTCGCAGATCACCACGTTCGACGAGGCCGCCGAGGCCTTTGACAAGGTCGAGAAGGCCAAGAACGACGGCCAGATCCGCGCCTTCACCGGCAACGACTACGTCGACGACCTGAGCGCCGGCAACTTCGCGGCCTGTGTCGCGTGGTCGGGTGACGTCCTGCAGCTGACGAAGGACAACCCCGACGTGAAGTTCATCGTTCCCGAAGAAGGTGCGACCAGCTGGTTCGACACCATGATCTGGGTCAAGGGCTCGGAGAACGCCGACGCCGTCGCCAAGTGGATGGACTACGTGTACGACCCGGTGAACGCGGCGAAGATCACCGCCTACGTGCAGTACATGTCGCCGGTCAAGGGCGTCCAGGACGAACTCGTGAAGATGGGCGGCGAAGCCGCGGCGCTTGCCGAGGATCCGCTGTTGTTCCCCGACGAGGCGACGGTCGCACGTCTGCAGAGTTGGGGTGCGCTCGCCGAAGAAGAAGAAGCCAAGTTCGACGAGGCCTTCGCCGCAATCACCGGCGCTTGATCGGGATTCCGCGAACCAAGTGAACGCATCGGCCCGGGTCGCCACGGTCGCGTCGCGACCCGAGCGGGTCGGGCTCGGCGTCATGTTCGCCCTGTCGCTCGGCGCGATCGCCCTCGGCGCGGGCTGGGTGACGGGACCGTCAGCAGCCGTCGTTGCGGCTGCGATGTTGGCATCGGTCATCGGCCTCGTGCTGGTGGCATTCGTTGGCGGCCTCGAGACGCGGCGGGCCCTCGCGCCATACGGCCTTCTGAAGCCCGGAGTCCTGTGGCTGAGTCTGTTCTTCCTCGCGCCGCTGTGGTCGATGGTCGTCATGTCGCTCTCCAGCAAGGAGAGTCGATTCGACTTCTTCCCGTCGTTCACGTGGGAATGGGACAACTACCGTGTCGCGCTCACCGACTTTCGCCCGCAGTTCCTGCGCAGTTTCGGTTACGCGGCGATCGCCACCTTGTTGACGATTCTCATCGGCTTCCCGCTGGCCTACGTGATCGCGTTTCGCGGAGGCAAGTACCGCAACATCCTGCTCGGACTCGTCGTGATTCCGTTCTTCACGTCGTACCTCATCAGAACACTCGCGTGGGGCAACATCCTCGCCGACGAAGGCCCTGTCGTGTCGATCATCGACAACCTCGGCCTCACGGGCGTACTCGAGTCGTTGAGCATCATGGACAACGGAAAGTTGCTGAACACGCCCGCCGCCGTGATCGGTGGTCTCACCTACAACTTCCTGCCGTTCATGGTGTTGCCCATCTACGTCAGCCTCGAAAAGATCGACCCGCGCCTCGTCGACGCGGCGATGGACCTCTACTCCTCGGCCTCTGCCGCGTTCCGCAAGATCGTCGTGCCCCTCGCGCTGCCGGGTATTTTCGCGGGAAGCCTTCTCGTGTTCATCCCCGCGGCCGGCGACTTCGTGAACGCACAGTTTCTCGGCAACCCCCAGACGACGATGATCGGCAACTCGATCCAGGACCAGTTCCTGCGCCAGTTGAACTACCCGGTCGCATCCGCAATGTCGTTCGTCTTGATGTTCATCATCACGATCGCCGTGCTCGTCTACAGCAAGTTCATGGGGACAGAGGATCTGGCGTGAGACAGATCCTCGATGAGCGGAGTCTGGCGTGACGGCGTTCTCGCGGCGGCAGCGCATCGGTCAACGGCTGATCAACGCGGTGGCGGGGCTCGGCCTGTTCTACATTTTCTTGCCGATCCTCGTGATCGTGATCTTCTCGTTCAACGCGCCGAAGGGCAAGTACAACATCAAGTGGCAGGGCTTCACGCTCGACAACTGGGCCAAGCCGTTCGCCGAGTCCGAACTGACGAGTGCCCTCTGGGTCAGCCTGCGTATCGCGCTCATCTCGACGTTCTGCGCGACGATCCTTGGTTCCCTGATCGCGCTCGCGCTCAGTCGTTACAAGTTCAAGGGCAGCGGTGGAATCAACCTCTTCCTCGTGCTGCCGCTCACGTCGCCCGAAATCGTTCTCGGTTCGTCGCTCGCCACTCTGTTCCTGAACAGGGGAGTCGACTTCGGGTACGTCACCGTCATCATCGCCCACATCATGTTCCAGATCTCGTTCGTCGCGGTCACGGTTCGGGCGCGCATCCGCGGTTTCGACTGGACACTCGAGCAGGCGGCGATGGATCTGGGCGCCACACCATCCCGTGCGTTCTGGAAGATCACGTTTCCACTGATCCTCCCCGGCATCCTCGCTGCGGCCTTGTTGTCGTTCGCGTTGTCGATCGACGACTTCATCATCACGTTCTTCAATGCGGGTTCGCTCGTCACGTTCCCGCTGCAGATCTTCGGTGCGTCGCGCGTGAAGATTCCGCCGCAGATCAACGTCCTTGCGACCATGCTCCTCGTCGTCAGCGTCAGCCTCATGGTGGCGGGAACCGTGATCGGCAATCGCCGGCAGCGCAAGCTCACCGGCAATTAGAGAAAAGCCTGAATGCCCGAATCACCCGCCATATCCGTTGGACCCGCCTCGGCGCCCGACTGGGTGCGAGACGCCGTCGTTGCGGGTGGGGGAGAACTGGTCGATGTTTCGCGGGCGAAGGGGTTGGTGTGGGCATCGCCGACGGCGGCACAGGAACTGGGTGACGTGCTCGATGCACACCCTCACGTCGAATGGGTGCAACTGCCCTGGGCGGGTGTCGAGCGGTTCGTGCACTTGGTCGACGACACTCGGCGCTGGACCTGCGGCAAGGGTGTCTATGCCGAACCGGTTGCCGAGCACGCGTTGTCGCTATTGCTGGCGGGGATGCGCAACGTTGCCGACTACGCGCGGCAAGGCGAGTGGACCGGGCCCGTGGGGCGCAATCTCCTCGGCGCCAACGTGACCATCCTCGGCGCGGGTGGCATCACCACCTCGCTCGTGAGACTGCTCGAACCTTTCGGTTGCCACATCACGGTCGTGCGCAACATGCCCGAGCATTTCCCGGGAGCCGACACCGTGATGACGAGCGTCAATCTCATCGACGCGCTCGTCGGGGCCGATGCCGTTGTCGTGGCCCTTGCTCTCACGCCCGATACGGACGGAATCCTGAGCCGTGGCGAATTCGAACACATGGAGAGCCACGCGTGGGTCGTGAACGTGGGTCGCGGTCGACACATCGTCACCGACGATCTCGTGTGGGCCCTGCGTGAGGGAGTCATCGGCGGGGCGGCGCTCGATGTCACGGATCCCGAGCCACTGCCGGCGGGCCACCCGCTGTGGTCGATGCCGAACTGCATCATCACGCCCCACGTCGGCAACACCCCGGAGATGGCGGTGCCGTTGCTGTCCGAACGCATCAGCGACAACGTGCGCCGTTTTGCGGCGGGCATCGAGCTGATTGGTGCGATTCACGTCGAACTCGGCTATTGATGTTCGGGTGAACCGACGCCCCGACCACTACGACGTTCTCGGGGTGTCCCGAAGCGCGAGTGCAAAAGCGATCAAGGCCGCGTACAGGCGTCGCATGCGCGAACTTCACCCCGACACCGCACGCACGGCAACCGACACCGAGGCGATCGCAGCGGTGTCCCGGGCCTGGAGCATTCTCTCGGACCCGAAGAAACGAGCCGCCTACGACGGCGAAGGCGACGCGTCGGCACCCATCGACAGACCCGTGGCGCCAGTCAGGTTCGACGTCGCGCCGGCAAGGTTTCCGTGGCGATTCGTGCTCACGCTCATTGCCATCGGCACTGCGGCGATTCTCATCGTCGCCGCTTTCACCGAACCGACCGAACCGGGCGGCCCCGACAACCTGTTGCAGTCCGGGTCGTGCGTCGACATCGGAGCCGACGGTGCCGCCAGCGAAGTGCGTTGCGATGGACCACACGACGCGGTGGTGCGCAACCTCGTTGCATTCGATGCCACATGCCCCTCGGACACCGAGTCGCACCTCGATCGTCAGGGAATGGGTCGTGCCTGCGTGGTGCGGGCCACCGACCCGGTCACTTCGGGCGGTTGAACCGCTAGCCTTCGGGCTCACCCGAAAAGGGGCGATTAGCTCAGTTGGCAGAGCGCCACGTTCACACCGTGGAGGTCATCGGTTCGAGCCCGGTATCGCCCACCATTGCATCACGGTACAGACGGGGCGTGTCACGGCAGGATGGCGCGCTGCGGCGGCGCACCCCACTAATTTTCTGGTGTGCCACGACTGTGCGAGCGACCCGGATGTTCCGCGCCCGCCACCGTGACGTACGGCTTCGACACGGCCGACCTGCTGGTGTGGCTGAGTCCTTTCGGGCCCGAGGAAAAGGCCCGCCCCTACGGCACGGGAATCCTGTGCCGCCGCCATGCCGATGCTCTCGTGGTGCCCCGTGGCTGGCACGTTGACGACCGGCGCGAGGCCGTGCCGCGGCTGTTCAAGACGGCAGCGCTCGAAGAGCCCGCTGAACCCGTCAAGTCCAACGTGCGACCGATTCGCGAGAAGCAGGTTCGTGAGAAAACGAAACCGGCTGCCGAACTGTTCGACGCGGCAGTGGCCGTGGAGGCCGTCGGCGAACCCGAGCCGGTGCTCGACGAAACGCAGGCGATGCCGTGGTCGCCGAAGTTGATCGAAGACGTCGTCGACGGCGCGTCCGACGACGAGCCGGCGCGAGGCGGGTTGTTGGCGCGTGCGTTCGGCAACAAAGACCGTCGCGAAAGGCACTGAGGACGTGCGCACGGAGGCAACCCTCGAGGCGCCGACGTCGCTCACGCGTCTGCGTCCGTTCGTGGTCGACCTCGGTGAATACCCCAAGTGGATGCCACTCGTGCACCGTGCGACGGTGGCGGGACCGGGTGCATGGGACGTGGAGTTGCGCGCAAAGGTGGGGCCGTTCGCCCGGTCGAAGAGGCTGCGGATGGAGCGCACCACCGACTCACCGCAGTTGATCGTGTTCGAGCGCAAAGAACACGACGGCCGTGAGCATGCGCCGTGGCGCATGACGTGCACGATGGTGGAAAAGGGCGAGTCAGTCGTGATGCGTGTCGAGCTGTACTACGGCGGGTCCCTGTGGACGGGTGGAATCCTCGAACGGGTGTTGGCCGACCACATCGAACGCGGTCGCGAGAACCTGCGCGCGCTCGTCAGCCCGGCCGGGCACTGAAGCGACCGTCGTCGCGGCGTTCCACGCGCAGAGGAAAATCGAACGTCTCCGACAGCAGTTCGTCGGTGAGTGTCGTGGCGATGGGTCCGTTGGCGATTGCCTTGCCCCGCTTCAGCGCAAGAAGGTGAGTTGTTTTGGTGGGGATTTCGTCGACGTGGTGGGTGACGATCGCGGTGGCGAGAGCGGGGTCGGATGCAATGGTGTCGTCGATGGCGCGGACCAGTTGCTCGCGTCCGCCGAGGTCGAGGCGGCCACTCGGTTCGTCGAGAAGAACCACGGCGGGGTCGTTCATGCGAGTGCGGGCGAGAAAGACCCGCTGCTGTTCACCGGAAGAGAGAGTAGAAATTTCACGCTCCGAGAGATGCGCGACGCCGAGTTGTTCGAGACAGGCGACGGCCCGGTTGCGGTCGGCGTCGTCGTAGGTGTGCCACCACGGTTCGAGAGCGGCGTGCTTGGCCGTCATCACCACCTCGAAGGCGCGAAGTTGGGGACGCAGTTCGGTTGCGAAGGCGGCCGACATGTAGGCCGCGCGACGGCGCAGCGACCGGACATCGGTGTTGCCCAGGCGTTCGCCGGCAACGACGACTTCTCCGGCGCTGGGATGCAGGTACAGCGCGGCGATGCGCATCAGCGAGGTTTTCCCCGAGCCGTTCGCGCCCAGGATGATCCAGTGCTCGCCCGGTCTCGCCGTCCACGTGACGTCGTCGAGGATGACGGTCGTGTCGCGATGAAGCGAGATGTTGCGTAGTTCGAGAGCAGGCGACACCGAGTGTGAAGGGTAACGTTTCGCCGTGGCGGAATCGTCTGACTCGGCACTGCGGGACACGCTGCACGATGTCATGCGCGGCGCGGGGATCCCGGGAGATGTCGCATCGCTCGAACGCCTGACGGGTGGTGCTTCGCGTGAGACGTGGCGCTTCGCCGCGGGTCATGAGTCGTTCGTGTTGCAGCGCCAGCGGCCGGGCTCGCCGCGTGACATGCACGTCGAGGTGGCCGTGCTCGAGGCGGCGCACGCGTTGGGGGTGCCGACGGCGCAGGTGGTGACGAGCTCTCGGGGAATGTCGACGAACCCGTTGGGCGAGCCGTTCATGGTCATGCGCGCGGTCGAAGGCGAGACGATCGCACGCAAGATCCTGCGTGATGGCAACTTCGCGGACGCGCGGCCCGTGTTGGCGTCGCAGATCGGCCGGGCAATGGCGCAGATTCACCGCATCGATCACACTGCGATCGAGGGTCTCGACGGCGAGGACCAGGTGGCGAAGTACGTGCAGTTGATGGACGAATCGGGTCAGGCGCATCCGGCCTTCGAGATCGCGTTCCGCTGGCTCGAAGCGAACCGTCCCGCGCCACGCGATTGGTGCCTCGTGCACGGCGACTTTCGTCTGGGCAACGTGATCGTCGGCGGCGACGGCCTGCGCGCAGTTCTCGACTGGGAACTGGCGCACATCGGCAATCCGGCCGAGGATCTCGGATGGGTGTGTGTGCGGGCGTGGCGGTTCGGTGGCAGCAAGCCGGTCGCGGGTGTCGGTGACTACGCGGCACTTCTCGATGCCTACGAAGCCGAGTCGGGTGTGCACATCAGCGAACGGGAACTGCGTTGGTGGGAACTCCTCGGGACCGTGAAGTGGGGGCTCATGTGCATTTCGCAGGCGGCGTACCACCTGAACGGCGTGGTGCGCAGCCACGAACTTGCGGCCATCGGTCGTCGCGTGTGCGAGAACGAATACGACGCGTTGATGACGAGTCGTGAACTGTCGGCGGGTGCACAGTGACGGCCCCGCACGATCCACCC
>JBBANY010000078.1:6879-10896 GCA_040401695.1 Ilumatobacteraceae bacterium | reverse complement strand
GATACGGCGCGGTGACCGCCCTCGATGGTCTCGACCTTGCAGTTCCCGCAGGAACGGTTCTGGGGCTCCTCGGCCCCAACGGCGCAGGCAAGACGACTGCGGTCTCCGTTCTGACGACGCTCATCAAGCCGGATGAAGGTTGGGCACGGGTTGCGGGTGTCGACGTAGTTGCGGAACCTCAGCGAGTGCGCTCGCTCATCGGCCTCTCGGGGCAGTACGCCGCGGTCGACGAGCACCTCACGGCGACTGAAAACCTCGAGATGATCGGCTGCCTTTACGGCATGCGTCGTCGCGAGGCGCTTCGACGCGCCGACGAACTGATCGAACAATTCCGTTTGACCGATTCGGCCAATCGTCCGCTGAAGACGTTTTCCGGCGGCATGCGTCGCCGCATCGACCTGGCGGGCGCGCTTCTTGCCAATCCCCTGGTGTTGTTCCTGGACGAACCCACCACCGGTCTCGACCCACGCAGCCGCGGCGAACTGTGGGACGCCATCCGTGACCGGGTGTCGGGCGGAACCACCGTGGTTCTCACCACCCAGTACCTCGAGGAGGCCGACCAACTGGCCAACGAGATCGTGGTCATCGACCACGGGCGGGCAATCGCCCGTGGCACTTCACAAGAGTTGAAGCGTCATGTTGGCGGCGAACACCTCGACGTTCACCTCGCCCGACCCGAGGACATCCCTCGTGTCGAATCCATCGTGGCGTCGGTCGCCGTCGGTGCGGCACGAGTCGTCGCAGATGAAGCGCTCGTTTCGGTGCCCGTTTCAAGCGGCGTCGATGCTCTTGCGACGGTTCTGAACGAGGTGCAGGCGCAGAACCTCGATGTGGTTGACATCGGTCTTCGTCGGCCGACGCTCGACGACGTCTTCATGGAACTCACGGGGCACGCTGCCGAAGAGGAGGCAGCGTCATGAGCGTGCTTCGCGACGCCGCGACCATCGCCCGGCGCAACATGATCCGCATCAGGCGTGTTCCCGAAGTCATGGTCTTCGTTCTCATACAGCCGTTGATGTTCGTGTTGCTTTTTGCCTACGTGTTCGGCGGGTCCATCGACATTCCCGGGGGCAGTTACCGCGAGTTCTTGATTGCGGGCATCTTTGCCCAGACGGTTGTCTTCGGTGCCACCTTCACCGCATCGGGTCTCGCCGAAGACGTTCAGAAGGGTCTCATCAACCGCTTCAGATCGTTGCCGATGGCGCGGTCGGCGGTCGTCGCCGGACGCACAGCCAGTGACGTCGTCTACAACGGACTGTCGGTCGTCATCATGTCGATCGCGGGTTTGGCTGTTGGTTGGCGCATCCGCGGCTCGATTCTCGATGCCGTTGTTGCCTACCTGCTACTGCTGTTCTTTTCGTATTCGTTCTCGTGGGTGATGGCCTGCCTGGGGCTCATGGTCCCGACACCTGAAGTGGTCAACAATGCGACGTTTATCGTGCTGTTCCCACTCACCTTCATCGCGAACACTTTCGTTCCATCCGACAACCTGCCCGGCATTCTTCGGACCGTTGCAGAGTGGAACCCCGTATCCACTCTGACTCATGCTGTGCGTGTTCGCTTCGGGAACCTTCCCGCGGGCACACCCGAGCCGACATCGTGGCCCCTGCAGAACGCAATGGTCTACTCACTCGCGTGGGCTGTCTTGTTGATCGTGGTATTCGCGCCGATTGCGACGCGGCTGTATCAGCGAACCGACAAGCGCTGACCGACACGACGCAAGTCATCAGCGACGATGGTCAAATCTACTTGTACCGCGTCAGAAATCCCTCAATTGGAAGACCGACCCTCGGAGTCTCGACGCTGACATCTTGGGTCGACAGAACCGCAAACCACATGGCGGCGACCACCGCGACGGATGTTCCAACCTGCAACCACTTCAGCCCTGTTCGAGGTCCACCGGGGTACAAACCGATCAGGACAAGCAAAGCCACCGTGATGGCAAAGAACGTCCCTACAACCACATCCGGAACCAACGGCCACGTCGACGAGAGACGACTACGTCGAGCCACCTGAAAATCGTCGACCTGCTCGAGCATTCGATTCAGGTCGCGTTCGGAAACGATGTCAGCCTCTTCGATCGCGACAATTGCGCTACGAATGTCGAGCGCCTGTTGTTCAGCCGAGTCACGCTTGATCATGGCCGGTGCATTGAGCGCGGCATTCTTGACGCGTTGCTTACGTTCAAGGGAACTGGGGTTCTGGTTGAACCCATCGATTCCATTTTTCGACAACTCCGTGTCGCGAATAGTCTCCACATATCTCGTGATTTTCGTCAGTGCCCCGCGGAGCGTTGCATCTTGCTCGTAGTCAAGAATCGATTCAGCAAGTGCCGACAGCGACGCCAATTCGTTTTTCAAATTTGTTGTGGCAGAACCCGCGCCTTGCCACGCAGTCACGTTCGCAAACGATCCAATAAAGATAAATGCAGCACCAACAAATCGAATCGCGGCAGTCATGAGGCTGTCGTCCGCACGTGACTCCGCGTTCCAGTGCCTCGACCGGATCGCAAAAAACGCCGCGATCGCGAGACATGGCACAAACGAAATCAGCAGTCGGACGACGACCGATGATTGCAGAATTGATCGATACACCCCGTGGAAATTACCAGTCCACTTTTTCGTTGTCAGCGCAGAGGACCCTGGAAATTCGTTTCAAGGCAGACCAAGCAGCCGGACCAGCGCGAGTTGGGATGTGACGAGTGCCAACGATGAGACGGGCGCCAACCTTGGCAATTGAGAAACGGGCGTGACAGGCTCGACGCATGCAGTTCGACATCGCCATCATCGGGGGTGGCCCCGGTGGGTCAGCCGCGGCGATCTCTGCTGCGCGAGCCGGCCTTCGGGTGGTGTTGTGCGAAAAGGGTCCGTACGGTCGCGACAAGGTCTGCGGAGACGGACTGACCCCGCGCGCCATTGCGGCGCTGAACGAACTGGGCATTGATCATTCTGTTGCTCATCGCATCGATGGATTGCGAATGATCGCCGGCAAGAAGCAGCGCGAACTGGCGTGGCCGACCACCGATCGATTTCCCAACCATGGCGCGGTGTGGCCCCGGCAACGCTTCGACAACCACCTTCTCGACGTGGCCATCGCTGCGGGGGCCGACGTGCGTTTTGACGCCGAGGCGATGCCCGTCATCGAAGATTCAAAAGTCGTCGGCATCACGGTCAACGGTGAGGTGCTGCGTTCGTCACTGGTAATTCTGGCAACAGGTGCCCAGGGTGCTGCGGCCAAGATGCTCGGCGCGATTCGTGATCCTGACGAAACCTTCGGCCTGGCCATTCGCGCATACGCCCCGACTCCCCGCCATGCCGAGCGCCATCTCGAAGCTTGTTTGAGTTTGCGCGACGAGCACGGTACGCCGATCCCCGGCTACGGCTGGATGTTTCCCGCCGGAGACGGCACGGTCAACATCGGGGTTGGTGCTCTCAGCACAATGAAGGGTTTCAAGAAACTGAACCTCAATACGTTGCTCGACCAGTACGCATCGATCGTTCGCGACTCGTGGTCACTTGGTGACTACGTCGACAAACCCCGAGCCTGGCGACTGCCGATGAGTTGTGTTCGTCGGCACGGTCCGGGCTGGGTCGCCATCGGCGACGCGGCGGGTTTCGTCAACCCGATGAACGGCGAAGGAATCGATTACGCACTCGAATCCGGAGCGCTCGCCGTGAAGTGTTTCCTCGACGACCCTGCGACCGCATCGACCTCGTACGACCGGCAAGTGGGTGAACGCTTCGACTCGTTCTTGCGCACCGGTCGCCGGTTCAGCTTCATCATCGGGCACCCCTGGTTGTTGCGCCCCGGTTTGCGCGTCGCAGTGGGCACTCAGGCCGCCGCGGACATCACACTGGCCGTGATGGGAAACCTGATCGACTCGAGCACCCCGGGAGCCGCCGGTCGGGTCATGCGACTGGCCGACAACACCCTGCGAATTGCCGACCCACTGTTGCGTCGCACCCGCGCCAAGGCGTAGCCGTAATCAACACGGCGTAGCCGCAATCAACACGGCGT
>JBBANY010000078.1:2833-6779 GCA_040401695.1 Ilumatobacteraceae bacterium | reverse complement strand
AAGATGGTGTGAATCTTCGCGTCGCGGTGCATGCGCTCGACGTGGTACTCGCGCGTGTAGCCGTAGCCGCCGAGAATTTGGATTGCGTCCTCGGTGACCCTGACTGCCATTTCCGACGCGTAGTACTTCGACATCGAGCCTTCGGCGTTCTTGAAGCCACCGTTCTTGGCGAGCCATGCGGCGCGCCAGATGAGCAGACGGGCCGCATCGATTTCGGTGATCATGTTGGCGAGCTTGAAGGCAATCGCCTGGTTCATGATGATCGGCTTGCCGAACGCGGTGCGCTCCTTGGCGTATTCGAGTGCGATCTCGTAGGCACCGCGCGCGATGCCGAGAGCCTGCGCGCCGACTGCCGGACGCGTCGCTTCGAACGTTTTCATCGCGGGCTGGCCCTCGCCTGTGCGACCGGCTTCGCGTGCACGGGCAAGTTTCGCGTCGAGCTTCTCCTTGCCGCCGAGCAGACAACGACCGGGGATGCGCACGTCGTCGAGCACCACCTCCGCAGTGTGGCTCGCCTTGATGCCGTGCTTTTCGTACTTCTGGCCCTGGCTGCAGCCCTTGGTTCCGGGCGGGATGACGAACGACGCCTGACCACGACCCTTCAGCGCGGGGTCGACCGCGGCAACGACGACGTGCACGTTGGCAATGCCACCGTTGGTGATCCACGCCTTGGTTCCGTTCAGTACCCACTCGTCGGTTGCCTCGTCGTAGACGGCCCGCGTGCGCAGGCTCGACACGTCGGATCCGGCGTCGGGTTCGCTCACGCAGAATGCACCGAGCTTCACGTCGTTCGCATCGCCGTAGCACTGCGGCACCCATTCCATTACCTGGTCGGGAGTGCCGTTGCCGGCAATACCGGCGGCCGCGAGACCCGAACCCATGATGGCCATACCGATGCCGCCGTCACCGCAGAACAACTCTTCGATGGAGACAGGCATCATGAGGCCGGTCGGATCGGCCATCGCGTTCATCAGGAATTCCCAGCCGTAGAGACCGATCTTTGCGGCTTCCTGCACGACGGGCCACGGGAACTCTTCGCGGTCGTCCCATTCGCGCGCGGCGGGACGAATGACGTCTTTCGCAAAAGTGCGAACCCATTCCTGGATCTGCAGTTGATCGTCGTTGAGTTGGAGGGAGAACTCTGCCATGGCCCTAAGTTACCCGCGGGTAGGACTTCTCCTCCAACCCACCCTTGGATTCCCAACGAGGGTTCTCGGTGTGTGAGTACCCGCATTCCGGGTACTCACACACCGAGAACCCTTCACCAGTTGCCGGCGACGTACTTGGTTTCGAGGAATGCAAGAAGGCCGTCGTGCGCGCCTTCACGACCGAGGCCCGACGCCTTCACTCCCCCGAACGGCGCAGCCGGGTCGGAGACGAGCCCGCGGTTCAGTCCCACCATCCCGGTGTCGAGCGCTTCGGCCAAACGCATGCCACGTCCGATGTCGCGAGTGAAGACGTACGAGACAAGACCATGATCAACCCCGTTCGAGTGCTCGATGATGTCGTCTGCATCGGTGAAACGGACGAGCGGGGCGACGGGTCCGAAAATCTCCTCTTTCAAAATGCCCGAGTCGAACGAGACGTCGGTAAGGACCGTCGGTTGGTAGCCGAACGATCCGTCGTTGGCAACCGCTCCCCCACAGGCGACGCGGGCACCCCCGTGTTTCGCGTGCTCGACGAGCTGTGCCACGCGTTGCTGCTGAGCAAGTGACACGAGTGGCCCGATGCCTGTCGACGGGTCGAGCCCATCGCCGAGGCGAAGCAACGCCATCTTCTGCGTCAGACGATCGGCGAACTCGTCGTAGATACGGTCGTGAACGAACAAACGGTTCGCGGCGGTGCATGCCGCTCCACCGTTGCGCATCTTGGCGAGCAACGTTCCCTCGAGCGCGACATCGAGATCGGCGTCGTCGAACACAACGAGCGGCGCATTGCCGCCGAGTTCCATGGAACAGTTGATGACGCGTTTGGCGGCGTGCGCCAGAAGCATCGAACCGACTCGGGTTGAGCCCGTGAACGACAGCTTGCGAATCTTTCCGCTGTCGAGCATCGCCTCTACGGCCGGACCCGGCGGATCGGCGACGACGATGTTGACGACACCCTCTGGAGCACCTGCCTTCTTCAGAATCTCACCGACTGCGAGAGCGGTGAGCGGTGTCTCGTGTGCGGGTTTGAGAACGACGCTGCACCCAGCTGCAAGTGCCGGAGCGATCTTTCTGGTGGCCATCGCAGCGGGAAAATTCCACGGGGTGGCAAGCAGTGCCACACCGACGGGCTGACGCATCACGAGCAGCCAGTTGGCGCCGTTCGGTGCACGTCGGTAGTCGCCGTCGATGCGAACTGCTTCCTCGCTGAACCAACGAAAGAACTCCGCTGCATAGGCGACTTCGGCGCGCGCGTCGGCCAACACCTTGCCGTTTTCCTGGGTGATCAGACGCGCGAGTTCTTCCTGCGACGCCATCATCAACTCGAACGCCTTGCGCAGAATTTCACCCCGCTGTCGCGGCGCGGTTGCCTTCCATCCGGGAAACGCGTCATGCGCGGCATCGACAGCGGCGAGGCAATCGGAAATGCTCGCGTTGTGGACTTGGCCGACAAGTGTTCCGTAGGCCGGGTTGATGACATCGATCATCGCCATCCCCCCATTCTCGCAAACCCCCACGAGGGTTCTCGGTGTGTAAATACCCGTTTTTCGGGTATTTACACACCGAGAACCCTGGGGGTTAGAGGGTGAGGAGGGCGGGGGCGATGGTCTCCATGATCAGCTTCGCCCCAGGTTTGTAGACGTGGACCCCGTCCCAGCGGTAGCCGAGGTCATTCGCGATGATCGAGCTCGTGCACCACTCGCGCGGGCCGTTCACGAACACCGTTGTCGCCGCATTCTCGGTCGCCACCTGTTGCAGGAGTTCGTTCAGGTGTCGCGTGCGCGTGTCGTCACCGCGTTCGGGAATCGCGGGGATTCCCGCACCCGCGACGTTCTGCGGCCGCATGCAGGGCACCTCGAGCAGGCCGACTTTGCCGACACCGCCGGCGATGAGCGCGTCGATTCCCTTTTTCACCTGCGCCTTGAAGAGAGTGTCGGCCTGTGGTGTGAAGAACGCGTAGTTGGTACCCGCGTGAAGGACGTCGAGAACTTCCCACGCCCCGATGACCACGAGCGCAATCTCGGCATCTGCCTTCGTCGCTGCATCGGTCCACTTGCCGTCCCAGCCCTGACACGTATCGAAGTTCTGTTTGAAATCGATGCCGGAACTGATGCCGGTGCCGAACTCGTACACGCCACAACCCGAGATCGAACCGTTCGACACGGTGAACGTCTTTTCGATGCCCGACGGCTGGTTGATGGCGAGGGCCTTGGCCTGCGAGTCACCGACAATGAGGAGACGCCGTGGGTCGGACAACACGGGAAGCGTCGTGCTGGGGGCTACGACGCCCGGCTGCGTTGTCTGCGACGGATCTTCGAGCGGGATCGTCGTCGTGGCACCGAACACCTGGTCGGGTCCTTGGTCCATCGAGATGTCGATGGGTTTCGTGGCTGCGAGCGCGATTCCCACACTGGCGGTGAGGACGATTGCCGCGATGCCGTAACACGTGGCCGTGACCGCGATGTCACGCCTGTTTTCGTTGTCGCGATCGTTGAGAATCGCCCGCCAACGTCCGATGACACCGCCGCGAATCGGCTCTTCGACGAATCGGTAGCTGGCCTCGGTCACGATGACTGTGATGACGAGCGCGACGAAGAAATTCCCGGCGCCGTCACGCGCATTGGCGAAGAGGAAGATCGGCCAGTGCCAGAGGTACAGGCCATAGGACCGCTTACCGATTTCGACCAGCGGCCGCGAACCGAGCACGCCCCGGACTGCCACAGCATTGGGATGCACCGCCGTGGCGACGAGAACGAGCGACGACACCGACACGAGAGCCAGACCACCTCGATAGAGGA
>JBBANY010000078.1:0-2823 GCA_040401695.1 Ilumatobacteraceae bacterium | reverse complement strand
GATAGAGGAATGCACCCTCGACGGTGAGCGAAAGCGCGAGCAGCACCAACACCGCGGAGCTTGCAACCGCTGCGGCCGACAACGTGCGTTCGGGAATTTCGGCGACCTTCGCGCGGCCCGTCATCGTCCACGGACGCCACAGCAGCGCGCCTGCGGCGCCGAGAAGGAGGCCGGTGGAACGCGTGAGCGTGGAGAGATAGAGGAAATTCACGCGGTCCGGATTCGACCCGTCGTACAACACCGCAGTGAGAACCATGATGACGGCCGCGGTGACGACGAGAGTTTGCGCCGCCTTTGCACGGCTGCGTCGCCATCGCAACAAGCCGATGAATGCAAACGGCCAGAGCAGATACCACTGCTCTTCGACAGCGAGCGACCAAAGGTGACGCAGCAGCGGTGGATCCTTAGGCGCAAAGTATGGGACATCGGTGAAAAAGACCTGCCACCAGTTCGAGATGTAGAAGACCGCCGACAGAAAGTCGTGGCGTAGCTGCCCGACCTTGTAGTCGGAGAACAACAACGCCCACGCCGAGACCATCACCAACATGACGAACAGCGCGGGCAGCAGGCGCCGCGCGCGGCGGTACCAGAACTGCTTCAGTGCAATGCTTTGGTTCTCTTCGGCTTCCTCCAGCAACAGCGACGTGATGAGAAAGCCACTGACAACGAAGAACACTTCGACGCCGATGAAACCACCCTGCATCCAGCTGAACTTGGCGTGGTAGAAGATGACCGCGATGACCGCGAGTGCGCGGAGTCCATCGAGCGCGGGCACGTAACCCATCGACGGTGGCTGGAAGTTGCCGCGCGAAGCGGGAACCGAGAAGTGCTCCTTCATGACCTGCCCGAAGACGTTACGAGAACGAGGGCCAGAAGCGTGAGCACCGCCGCCGTGACGTAGGGCCAACCGACTCCCGCGTTGTCGAACATGAGACCCGCGACGGCCGGACCGATGATGCGCGACAGCGCCCCGGCCGACTGTTGGACGCCGAGGGCCTCACCCCGCTTGTCGGGTGCAACCGAGTCGGCAACGACGCTCGTGAGCGACGGTGTGACGACACCCTGACCGAGGGACAAAAGTGCCAGTGCAACGAACAAAACGACCCACATGTCGGCGATCGACAAGACGAGGAACCCGCCAATCAACACGACGAAACCCGACGACAGCAGGCGCATCGAGCCGAACGACTTCGTGAGCGGCCCGATGAGCACACCCTGCACGATGACGAGCATCACGCCGACGACGAGAAACACCGCTGCGGCAGAGCCCTCGGTCAAGTCGAAGCGGCGCTCGCCGAACAGAGCAAAGGTTGCCTCGAATCCGGCGAACGCCGAACCGGCGAGCAACGCCGTCCCCGTGTAGCGGTTCACGACGAAGCGACGTCGCACGCGGGTCGCCTCGCGTTGCGCACGCGTGGTGTTGGTCTCGGGCAGACGGAACCATGCTGCGACCGCGTTGCAAAGAGCGAACGCCGAAGCGACGTAGAACGGCACGTGCGGGCCGCCGAGTGCAGCGAGTCCGCCGAGGGCGGGACCGAAGACGAAGCCCACACCGAATGCCGCGCCGAGCATGCCGAGCAGGCGCGGTCGGTCTTCGGGTGATGCGATGTCGGTGATGGCGCTCTGCGCAACCGACACACTCGCCCCCGACGCACCGTCGATGAAGCGCGCGAGGAACAACAACCACAAAACGCCGGCGGCTCCGGTGAGAAAACTGCCAACGGCGGTGCCGAGCAGCGAAACGATGATGACGGGCTTGCGACCGACCCGATCGGACAGACGACCGAGAACCGGAGCGAAGAAGAACTGTGCGATCGAGAACATCGAGAACAACAGACCGACTTCGAGACCACTCGCTCCGAAACGTTCGGCATAGCGCCCGAGGATCGGCACCACCATTCCGAAGCCCACCATGTCGAGGGCGACGGTGCTCCAGATCGTCCAGAAGCCCTTCGGGTAACGCTGCTTCATTCCGGTGTTCGACCCCGACACGTCACCCGCGACGCACGCGGGTGCCGTCCTTCGTCGTCTCGACGACGTAACCCGCCGCCTGAATCTCACCACGGAGAGCATCGGCTCGGGCGAAGTCCTTTGCCGCACGCGCCGCATCGAGTTCGGCGGCCTTTGCGACCATCACCGGGTCGACATCGCCGACATCGGTGATCGACAATCCGAATGCGGCGCACATCTCGCGCATCGCGGCCGCAAGCGACGCGGCCTCCGCGGCGTTGCCCCCATCGATGGCGGCGTTCGCACGACGCATCGTGTCGAACATCAACGCCGTCGCGGCGGGTGTGTCGAGATCGTTGTCCATCGCTGCCCGGAACGCGTCGAGGGACGCGGCATCGGCCGCTGCGCTCGCAGCATCGATGCGCGCGAAAAACGCGTCGATACCAGAGAGGGCCTTGACGGCCGCGTCGATGTTGTCCTGGCCGACACGCACCGGCGACCTGTAGTGCGTCTGCAGCAAGAGCATGCGGTACGCACGTGGGTCGTACTTGTCGACGAGGTCGAGGAGGTTCGCCACGTTGCCGAGGCTCTTCGACATCTTCTCGCCTTCGGCATCGACGACGAATCCGTTGTGCATCCAGTGCGCCGCGAACTGCTTTCCCAGCGCCACGGCCTGGGCGCGTTCGTTCTCGTGGTGCGGAAAGCGCAGGTCGGCTCCGCCGCAGTGCAGGTCGAATCCCTCGCCCAGAAGTTCGAGGCTCATCACGACACATTCGCTGTGCCACCCCGGCCGCCCGTCACCCCAGGGCGACGGCCACGAGGGTTCACCCGGCTTGCTGAACTTCCAGAGGGCAAAGTCCGCGGGATGGCGCT
>JBBANY010000077.1:0-10944 GCA_040401695.1 Ilumatobacteraceae bacterium | reverse complement strand
ACTGGAAGTACGGCATGCAGCGCGGTTGGCTCGAGAGCTTTCTGCACTACTGGCGACACGAGTTCGACTGGCAGGCCAAGGTCGCCGAGATGAACGCAGTGCCGAACCATCGCGTCGTCATCGACGGCATTCCCATTCACTTCGTTCACCTGCGCGGCAACGGCACGAACCCGATGCCGATCATCACGACACACGGCTGGCCGTGGACCTACTGGGACTACATGCCCGTGGCACACCGACTCGCCGCTGCAAACTTCGACGTCGTCGTTCCGGCCCTGCCCGGGTTTGGCTGGTCGTCACCGCTTCCGGTGGGGCACCTGACGACTCGCGATGTTTCGAATCTCTGGAACAAGTTGATGACCGAAGTGCTGGGCTACCCCAAGTACGCGGCACACGGCGGCGATTGGGGCGCGATCGTCACGAGCGAACTCGCCCACGCCCATGCCGCGACGATCCATGGCGCACACATGACTCTTCCCATCTTCCCCGGACTCGATCGTGGTTCGCTGAGCGTCGAGGATTACGACGAAGAAGAAAAGCACTACCCACAGTTGATGAAGCAGCGCATGGCGACTGCCACGAGTCACTACACGGTGCAGGGAATCGAACCCGAAACGCTGTCCTACGCGATGCACGACTCCCCTGCCGGGATGGCTGCATGGCTCATCGAGCGGCGACGCCTGTGGAGCGACTCCCTTACCGAATCGGATCACCGCGACGTCGAAAAGACCCATTCGCTCGAGGATTTGGCGACTCTCGTCAGCATCTACTGGTTCTCGGGTTCGTTCTGGAGTTCGTGTCGCATGTACTACGGACGCACGAACGAACCGTGGAAGCCCGCACACAATCGCACACCGATCATGGAAGCCCCCACCGCGATGGCCGTGTTCCCGGGGGATCTCATTTTCATTCCCCGGCGCGGGGCGGAAAAGGTTGCGAACATCCAACGCTGGACACGCATGCCGGCCGGCGGACACTTCGCCGCCGCAGAACAACCCGACCTCGTCGCCAACGACGTCACTGCCTTCTTCGACGCCTATCGGTGAGCGAATTCTTCCACCATCCGGTGGAAGTGATGCAGGCCCGGTTCGTTGCGGCCGAACGTCAGATGATCGTTCGCCCCGCTGCGCAGACCGGCCCCGATCTTGTGGTTGAGGAAGTAATCCTCTTCGAGAATGACGTCACGGATGAATCGTGCACGCTTGTCGAGTTCGGCCCGACGCTCGTCGGAGTCGATTGGTGATCGCGAGTAGGTCGACTGGATGGTGATGCTCGTGTCGACGGTCGGACCGGGCAACACCTGCGAAATGAGCACAGCCTCGGGTGCCACCGTCACTGCGACGTTCGGGAACACCTTGTAGATGCTCGACATGTGGTTCAACGGTTCCCACTCGGTTTCGGGCAGGTCACGCAGCTCCAACACGTTGCGGCGTGGGAAGCCGTTGCGTTGGTGTTGCTGGAATGCATCGAAGGCGATGACATCGTTGTAGGTGATCAGATTGATCGTGTTTCTGTGCAGGGATGCGAAGTGGTACGCCTCGAAGTACGTGTCCATCGCCAGTTTCCAATTCGCTGCGTCGATGGAATACGACACGAACCACTCGCACGACCCGAAGTCGTAGGCCGCAAATTCGCGGTCAAGTTCCTCTCCCAACCACGCCGCGACGTCGAGTGATTCACCGGGCGTGAGAACGCCCCACAACATGCCGTGGCGCTCTTCCAACGGCAGCTGCCGCAATCCGTACTCGGTACGGTCGATACCGTCGAATGCGTCGGACGACGGCAAACCAACCAGACAGCCGGCTGTGTCGTAGGTCCATGCGTGGTACACGCACGTGTAGCGGCGCTGCTTGCCGCGCTCGTCGTCGACGATCGGCGCTCCGCGATGCCGGCACACGTTCACGAACGCCCGCGCCACTCCGTCGTCGCCACGAACCAGCAACACGGGAACGTCGCAGATCGTCAATGCCCTGTACGAGCCGTTTTCGTGCAGGTCACCCGACAGGCCGAGCAGCAACGGCGACTTCCTGAAAAGAACTTCGCGCTCGCGCTGCCACTTCGCCGCGTCGGTGTAGTGAACAACCGGCTCGCGGAACACGTCGCCGGCGTGGTCGGTCGTCCCGTTCTCGACATGAGCAATCAGCCGTTTGGTGAGCGCCACCATTTCGCCCCGCAACCACTTGCGCTCCGCTGAATCTGCCCCCATGGCAGAGAGATTAGTTTGGGTGAATGGCAATCGATCCGACCAACTATCCACTTCGTCCGAACGACATCACGAACGAGTGGCTGACGGCAGCCCTTCAGTCCGGTGGCCACCTTCCCTCCGGTGGATCGGTGAGCTCGATGCAACGGCGCCCGGTGGGCGAAGGCGTCGGCATGCTCGGTCTCATCGAGGTCGTCACCCCCACCTATTCAGGGAATGCGGGCGACGCACCGAAGTCGGTTGTTGTGAAATACCCCACCGAGGTCGAGGCGAACCTGGTCGTTGCAACGACGTTCAACGTCTACCAACGTGAGGTGCTCTTCTGCCAGCGCGTCGCACCGAAGGCCGGGATGCGCGTGCCGAAGGTCTTCTTCTCCGCGTTCAACGGACAGACCTCGTTCATCATCGTGATGGAGGACCTCTCCGAATACACGATGGGCGACCAGGTCGAAGGGTGCAGCATCACACGCGCCGAGGTCGCAATGCGCGAGCTCGGAATGTTGCACGCTTCTTTCTGGGAAAAGGTCGACACCCCCGAATACGACTTTCTCCCGTACCACTTCCCCGGACTTCATGCCGAGGCGATGCTCGGAGGTGCGAGGGCCGGCTGGGACAACATGGTTGCGATCTTCGGCGATCTCATCTCGGACGCACTGAAGGCAAGCAAGGATCGTTTCCTCGATGCCGTGCCGAAGATGCAGAAATGGCTGGTGCAACACCCCTACACCCTCATTCACGGTGACTTCCGAATGGACAACCTGATGTTCGGCACGAAGTCCGACCACTCGGCTCTCGCAGCCATCGACTTCCAGGGCGCTCTGCGCTGCAAGGGCATTCAGGACGTCGCCTATCTGCTCAGCCACAACATGGACGAAAAGGAATGTCGCGCCAACGAACGACGTCTCGTCGAGATCTGGCGCACCACCCTCGAGTCGAACGGCGTGAAGGGCTACACCTCAGACCAGGCCTGGGACGACTACAAGCGCGCGGTTCTCTACCTGTGGGTCTACGTCGCTGTCATCTCCGGCACGCTTGACCCGTCGAACGAACGTGGCAAGGCATTCATGAGTGCGATGGTCAGCAGGTCGAACGCCGCGATCCGCGACCTCGACCTTCTCTCGCTGATCGAAACCTTTTGATTCTTGGTTTAGGCGCTGCGGTCGGCTGACTTGTCGAGGCGGGCGTTGGTGTATTTCGGGCCACCGACCCATCCGCACATTTGCGGATCGCACTCGTACATCTCGCCTTCGAGATGACGACCGTCGATGTCAAAAATGCCCCAGACGCCGTCCTTGCTGACCTTCAGGTTGCCCTTGCCGTCTTTTTCGTAGAGCTTGCCGTCGAGCGGGTGAACGATCCCCCACATGGTCAGACTCCCAACCACTGGTCGAGCAACATGTGGAACCAACGGATCTTTGATTCCTGATAGTTCGCAAGCGTGACTCCGGGCTTCACCGACGTCTCGCAGCCGATCTGCACGCGCTCCATGTTGTAGACGTCCTGGTCGAACACCTTGCCGAGACTCGCCAGAACTTCCGCGCTCGACCATGGTTCGTGGAAGTCGAGCGTCTGCATTGCCGCAGGCGCCGGACGTTCACCCTGATATGGCGAGAGGAAGAAGCACTCCATCAGCGATTCTTTGTGGTTGTCGCCGAGCGGACGGAATCGGTAGACGATGCGGTTGAACGCGCCCCACGGGTGAAGGTTCGGGAACACCGTGTAGTCGATCGCGTCGAGATACTCGGCGTCCGACCACTCGTCGACCATGTCACCGGCAAGCGGACGCCAGCGCTCACGCGCCGCGGCAGCACCGATTTCGCGGGCGGTCTTGCCCTCGGGAATCTGCACGGGAACTTCTTCGTCGACGCGCGTGTCGAGCATCGCGCGCATGATGTCGATCTCGTGCACCGTGTACTTGAGCAGCGGGCTCGGCGTACCGCCGGGTGTGATGACGCGCGAGAAGTTGTCCCAGATGTCGACCTGGCTGTTGGTGTCACCGAGGTACTTGAGAATCTGCGGATGCGTTGCGTTGACGTGGTATGCCTCGCTGAATGCCTCCTGGGCGATCTTCCAGTTGCACTTCAACTTCTTGGCCACGTGGGCGGCAACGTAGCGGTTGCCCAGATCCCAGCGCTCGAACTGGTTGATGATCTCGCCGAGGAACGATTCGAGTGACTCGGCCTTCGCATCGGGGTTGATGAACACGAAACCAGCCCATGTGCCGACCTTGACTTCCGGCAGGTTGAACTCGTTCGGGTTGACGTGCTCGAAGTCCCAACCAGCAGGGATCTCCTTCAGGTTTCCTTCGTTCGTCCAGGCAAAACCGTGGAAGGCGCAGCGCAGTTCACTGCAACGCCCGTCGAAGTGCTTCAACTGACGACCGCGGTGCAGACATGCGTTCACGTACGACTTGATGTGTCCGGTACTCGTGCGCATGACGATGTACGACTTGTTGCAGATGTCGTAGACGATGTAGTCGCCCGGATTCGGAATGTGTTCCTCACGGCAAGCCATCTGCCAGACACGGCTCCACAGGCGCTCTTTTTCGAGCTCGTGCCATTCGCGCGTGTAGAAGCGGTCCGACGGGATGTCGGCCGAGCCGAGGTACTTCGCGGATTCGAGACGGAGAACCTCGGGGACGGGATGCGAATCGGTGTCGAGCAATTCCTGGTACGAAATGCCCGGTGACCTACGGAGTCCTGGATCGGTTGCTGTCATGCCCCCACGTTACGTGTTCGGTACGGCCGGCGCGATGGTGGAGCGCGCCGGGATGGGTCAGAACACCTGCAACAGATCGACGACGAAAATCAGGGTTTCGCCGCCCTTGATGACCCCACCCGCGCCGCGACTGCCGTAGCCCATGTCCGGGGGGATCGTGAGTTGTCGACGACCGCCGACTTTCATCCCGGCGACACCCTGGTCCCAGCCCTGAATGACCTGGCCGGCCCCGAGGCGGAACTCGAACGACTCGCGACGGTCCCACGAGGCATCGAACTGCTTGCCATTGCTCCAAGCGACACCGACGTAGTGCACATCGACGTTCTTGCCCTTCACCGCCTCGTCGCCGGTACCGACGACGAGGTCAACGATTTCGAGTTCGGCGGGTGGTTCACCTGCGGGGACGCTGACGCTGGGCTTTGAGGACATGTCACCTAACGTAACCCGACATGGGGGAACCTCTGAAAAACCTGCGATTGAGCAACAAGGTCGCCGTGATCACGGGCGGGGCATCGGGAATCGGAGCGGGAACCGTCGAACGGTTCATCGCCGAGGGTGCGCGCTGCGTCGTCGCCGATATCCAAGAAGAGGCCGGCAAGAAGTTGGCGGCCGCACACGGGCCCAATGCGATCTTCGTGCGCTGCGATGTCGGCAAGGAAAGCGACGTCGAGGCTCTCGTCGCCGCGGCAACATCGCACTTTGGTCGGATCGACTGCATGTTCAACAACGCCGGCATCCTCGGCGCGGTCGGACCGGTCGCCGACATTCCCGGCGCCGAGTGGCAGCGCTCGATCGACGTGTTGCTGAGCAGCGTCTTCTACGGCATCAAGCACGCAGCGCGGGCGATGATCGCCCAGGGGCGCGACGCGAACGGTGCAGCGGGCACCATCATCAACACCACCAGCACCGCCGGCCTGCGCGCAGGCCTCGGGCCCCACGTTTACACGGCAGCGAAACATGGTGTCGTCGGCCTCACTCAATCGGTTGCAACGGAACTCGGCCGTCACGGCATCCGAACGAACGCAATCGCACCCGGCGGCACCACGACGGGTCTGACCGCGTGGCTCGTCACCGGTAGTTCCGACAACCTGGACGAAGCAACGAAGAAGATCGGCGTGTCGAACCCGATGGGCCGTGGCGGCCGCGTCGAGGACATCGCCAATGCTGCCCTCTTTCTCGCCTCTGACGAGTCGTCATATGTGAACGGTCACGTGATGGTGGTTGATGGTGCGGGTGAGGTGATCGGCGATCGCAATCACCGCTTCGTGCAACTCGGATCACAAATCGTCCAGGAAACCGGCCGCATCGGACTGAAAGGCGACTGACCGCGATGGAGCCGAATTTTTCCGACAAACAGGCCATCATCGACATTGCGATCGCCTATACGTGGGCGCTCGACATACGGAACTTCGACGAACTCGACAACGTCTTCACCCCCGATGCGAACGGAATGCTCCACGGGGTCGAGTGCATCGGTCGCGATGCCATCAAGACACGCATCAGCAAGGCGGTCGCGTGGTTCGACCACACCCAGCACCTCGTCGGAAATCACCAGGTGGTCGTCACGGGAGACACCGCGACGCACCGTTGCCAACTACAGGGAATGCACGTGAAGACCGGAACCGAGGGCGGCGACAACTACTGGATCGCGGGGTACTACGACGACAAGTTGGTGCGCACCCCCGAGGGCTGGCGCATCACGTTCCGTCTCATGCAGGGAACGTGGCGCCACGGCAACCCGGGGGTGCTCCCCAAGTAATCGTCAGTCGATGACCGCCAGACAGGTCGTCTGACGCGAGTTGTTGATGTCGTCGAAGAGCGACTTCCAATCCGAGTACCAGGACTTGTCCGCCGTTGCGACGCCGTCGTTCGCCTCGTCGAGCAAATCCATGACCGACCAGCAGTCACCCATCAGCATCACACCCTGCTCAACAAAGTCGTCGTCGAGTGCATTCATCGCGGTGGCGAGGAACTGAGCCTGAAACATCGACCGACAGTCACCACTGCAGTTGGCGTCACGGAAAAACGCGCGCACCTGTGCATCGCCTGCGAAAGGCCCGACCCCGCCGAGAGCTGCCGGGTACGCGGTCTTCAGGGACGCGAGGTCCGCACGCACCACTGGGGCACCCATCTTGTTGCCCCAATAGCCGATGGTGCGCCCGGGAAGCGGCGGACACCAACGAATCGTCACCGAATCGGTGGGGTCAACCATTCCGGTCGGTTTGTCGTCGATTGCAAGCAATGCGATGTTCGTGCGCTCGACACATTCACCGCCGGCCGGATACCAGTCGACGTCGTACGACAGATAATCGCTGGTCGTTGACATGTCGTCCGTGACATCACCCGGTGTTGCGTAGTCATCGAGAATCGTCGCCGTCGCCGCATAGATGCGATCCGGATCGAAGTCGTCGAAATCGAGGCCAGCCGAATCGATCATCGTTCCACCTGCGTACGTGACAACGGCGGAGACGGTTGCTGTTCCGGTGGGTCGCCCGGTTGCCGTGTCGATGAGCACCTGCGCCACATCGATCTCACAGTCGTATGCGAGCGTGGCCAGCACGCTGGTGCACGACCGACTGTACGCACCCTGAGTGAAGGTCACGTCCAGGTCGGTGACGACGGTTGTCGGTGGGTCAACCGAGACGGTTCCCGTCACGTGCAGCGACCCCGGCAAGGTGCGCGGGTGCGCCGAACGATTCGCCTCGATTTCGTAGTCGAGGTCGTATCCACCCAACGGATCGACTCCCCAGTCCAGCCGCTTGTCGACCGCCCAGTCCCATGTCATGTCGTATGCGACTTCGGGATCCGTACCGATCGATGTCACTGTGATCAGACTGTTCGCACAAGTGTGCGACAGCACTTCGTTGCCTGCAGTTCCGGTGTAGTCGAGGTACGCGGTGTTCAAAGTTGCGCCGGAAGGTGTCGTCGCGATCCACAAGTGCCGGATTCCCGCACCCGGCTGGTAACTGCCGTATTGCGTGGTCACATCGGTGACGTTCACGCTGCTCGGTGAACTCCACGCCGAGAGTCCGCTGTTCCACGACAAGTTTCCGGCGCCTTCAGTCTGGTTGACGACGAAGTGCCAGAGGTCGTAGTCACCTTCGAGGAAGATCGACGTCGAACAATCCGAATTCGTGTTGCCGCCACTGAATCCTTCGGCGGTCACCCCCGAACCGAGGTTGTCGATGTAGTGATCACCGACCGGTGCCGCGCTGCCTGTCGATCCGGTCACGGCAGCCACAACAGCTGCAACGGCCATCACTGCAAGCGCACCTCGCACGAGAAGTCGCTTCTTTTTCATGGTGCTCCTTTCGCGCGCGCCACCAATGGCGCGCATCACGGAACACTCAACACACGACCGCAGGAGCACTAACGCCGGAACGAGGCGATCGGTACGCCCGTTCGGCAATCACAACAAACGCGACTGTTTGTAATTACAGGTTCAGCGGCGCTCACCGAGCGCCCTGATGGGACGCAATTGTGGTCGCAGCGCAAACCGTTCGCGTACCGCGTGGCGTATGTAAGCAACGGCTTCTTCCGCATCGTCGGTCACGAGAACGAGGTCGAGGTCCGAGCGGTCGATCATCCCGCGATCGACCATCGCATCAAGCTGTTCCTGCAGATCACGCCAGAAGACGCTGCCCATGACAACGACGGGAAAGTCGTGGATCTTTCCCGTTTGAATGAGGGTCAAGGCTTCAAAAAGTTCGTCCATCGTGCCAAAGCCACCGGGCATGACCACGAAGGCGTACGAGTACTTGACCAGCATCACCTTGCGGACGAAGAAGTAGTTGAAGTCGATGCTGACGTCGAGATGATCGTTCGGCTTTTGTTCGTGCGGCAGACGGATGTTGCACCCGATACTCATCACATCCGCATCACGGGCACCACGATTCGCAGCCTCCATCACGCCGGGCCCACCACCGGTGATGATCGAGAACCCTTCGTCACCAAGCCGTCGGGCGACTTCTCGTGCCGTGTCGTATTCGACCGACCCCTCCGCGACCCGGGCCGAGCCGAAAATAGTGACGCACGGTCCGACGAAGTGCAGCTTGCGGAACCCGCGCAGCAACTCGCGGGTCACGCGCACAACCGTTCCCAATTCACGCAGACGGGGACGGGGGCCCTGCAGGAGTCTTCGTTCGTGGCGTTGGTTGATCTTCATCGGGTCAGATTCGTTCGAGCGCGGCGCCGTCGAACAGCGCCGTGATTCCGTACTGTGTTTCGTCCGCCGTCAGTTCCGCATCGTCGGGGCGGCGCAGGTCACCGGCGGCCGCGGCAAGCACGAGCGGCAACAGTCGTGCATCGCTGGTGGAGTTCAGGAACAGATTTTGTTGGGACAGAACGAAGCGCACCGCCCGGGCGATTGCTGCGGGATCGGTGATCGGCTCGTACCAACTGAACTTCTTCACATCCCCGTCACCCCAGCGGCCACGGGCGATCGATTTGATGGTCTGCACCGCGACGTTCCGTTCGGCACACAAGGCCAGCAACTCTTCGACGTCGCGGCGATAGTCGTCCCAACCCAACATGGAGTGGTTGTAGGGGAAGAGAACCGAGTCGTAGTCACGCGCAGCCAGGCTGCGCACGTGCATGCGCGGAATCCGACGGCCGTGACCGGTCACACCCACGAACCGCACGAGACCCTCGTCGCGCGCGGCGAACAACGCATCGACCACGCCGCCCCTGGCGTGGGCCACCTCCCACTCGTCGGGTTCGACGAGGTTGTGCAGTTGGATCAGGTCGACGGAATCGACCCCCATGCGTTCGAGTGACGCCTCGAGCTCGCGCCGCGCTGCAGGGCCCGTACGCTCCCCCGTCTTCGTCGCAAGAAAGACCGACGTCCTGTTTGCCGTCAACCAGGGCGCCAGGTTCGTTTCGGCGCGACCATTGCCGTAGCTCGCCGCGACATCGATGTGGTTGATGCCATGTTCACTGATCAACTCGAGCGTGGCTGCCGACCGTTCGGCGCTCATGGCTCCAAGTGCAGCCGCACCGAAGATCACTCGGCTCGACTGGTGACCAGTGCGGCCGAAAGTTGAACGCGGGATCATGGTCCCAGTATTGCCTCACTCAAGTGCTGATGAAAGTCCCGCCGTATCGACCATCGCCGACGAAACACTCGACTCATGAGTTTCGGTGGCTGGTGGTCGAAGTCAAAGCGTGGGCGTCACGCACCGCATCGTCGATCAAAATGGCTTCGCCAACAACAGCGAGAAGAAAAACGCCGCGAGGTCGAACAGGATTTCGCCGAGCGAACCGAGCCCCACGAGTCGCGGTGGCTCGACTGATTGTCAGTCGGCCAAACCAGCCGCGATCGCACGGTTGGTTTGCTCGCGGAACTTCATCACGTCGAAACCCACGATCAATTTCACCGGTGTTTCGATGATCACCCGGTGCGGGGAGTCGAGGAACTTGGCGAAGGCCTGGCGGTACTTGTCCTGCGGGTTCGCGGCTGCACCCGACAACGTGCCGTAGAACCACTTCTTCAGTTCGTCGAAGCCCGCGTCGCCGTTCTGGTGAACCTTCGAGTCACCCTTGTAGCTGGCGGTGCGACCGTCCTTGTTGATGACGATGCCCGACTGCGGACGCTTGCGCAGCGCCGGCACTCGCTTGCGCCGCTCGGCGCAGGTCGTCCAGAAGGTGCCGTCTTTGTAGACGTACGCCACGACGACGCCGACCGGATGGCCTTCCTTCGTCGTCCAGTTGAAGATGCACTCCCCGCCCTGGCCCACCAGTTCCGCCAGCTCGGCATCGCTGAGCTGCATACCTGCGAGATCTTCGTAGTCGAAGTCCGACATGTTCCCCCCAATTGCCATGCCGGCCCCTCCGGCAGATCACGAATGACAGGGTCACAAACTAGGCGAAGAGCGAGGTCGACGACGACCAAGCAACAGGCCGATACCGAGCAACAACAGCAGAACAGCGGGCGACACCCCGCCAACCGAGTCTGATCCGGTCACCGGCATCCGGTTCGCACTCATCGAGAAGCCCGTGGCCATCGAGACCTGTTCTCCGTCGGC
>JBBANY010000076.1:0-11070 GCA_040401695.1 Ilumatobacteraceae bacterium | reverse complement strand
AGGCAATTCTTGCGGGCGACTTTTTGCTGGCCCGCGCATCGGAGATCGCCGCATCGCTCGGAACCGAAGTCGCGGGTCTTCTTGCACGCACGATCGGCCAACTCTGTGAAGGACAGATCGAGGAGCTGCGCTTCACCTACAAGCCGGAACGTCCGCTCGACTCGTATCTCTCGAGCATCGAGGGCAAGACGGCGTCGTTGTACAGCACCGCGGCACGCATCGGAGGCATCGTCGCGGGTCTTGATCGCACCACGGTCGACCATCTGACCACCTACGGCACGGCTTACGGGATGGTCTTCCAGATCGTCGACGACATTCTCGACGTCACCGCCACCGATGCCGAGTTGGGAAAGCCCGCGGGTCACGACATGGTCGAAGGTGTCTACACGTTGCCCGTGATGCACACCCTTGGTTCGGGTGGCGCTGCGGCCGATGAGTTGCGCGCCATGCTCGGCCGTCCGCTGCGGCGTCGCAAGCAGCGCCGGGCACTCGAGATCGTTCGTTCGGGCGACGGTGTGCGTCAAGCCATCGCCACTGCTCGCGAGTTCGTTGACCGCGCCGAGGCGGCGTGTGATGCCCTGCCCCAGACGCCGGCAACAGCTGCTCTGCGTGGTGCAACCGACGCGCTGCTGTCGTCAGTCGTTCGCTGAGATCAGCGCGGCTGCTGCCGCAAGACCACTCAACGCCGCACCTTCGACGCGCGGCCCCGCAAATGCATCACCAGCAACGATCATGTTGCCCGTGTCGTTCGACCAGAACCGATCGGGCCAGTTCCGTTGTGGTGTCGCAAAGCGCCAACGTTTGAAGTTCGATGCGATGATCGAGGCCCCACCGAGATATTCGACCGCTGCGTCACGGAGCAATCGTTCGGCTTCGTCGTGCGGTGTGTCCCAGTGCTCCGCACTCCAACGTGGGTTCGCATGGAACGTGACGGCCGGAACCGGCGAAATGCCCTTTGCCTGATTGTCGCCGACGAATGAGAACACGTCGTCGGGATTCTGCAACGCACCGGGTGAGGGAATCGCACAGGGACCGTCGAGCGCGACGAGCAGGCCGAGGGTTCGGTCGTAGTCGATCGTGCGCAATTCCTCGGGAAATTCGACGCCACCGGTGAATGCGAAACCGAAACTCTGCGGAATCGGTGCGGTGAGAATCACGGCATCCGAATCGAAGGCTTCGCCGGTGTCGAGGGTGATCGTCCATCCGCCATTTGCACCAGGTAGCACCGAAAAGACGAGAGACGACGTGCGCACATCGAGGCCGGTTGCGAGATGTTTGGCGATGGATGTCATCCCCGCCGTGCCGACGTAGCGCGGAAAGCCGTCCTGCTCGGTGCCGAAACCATGACACCACACCCGTACCACGCCCCCGTCGAGCCATTCGTCGACGATCGCCTGGAAGCGCGGGTCACGGACGGTGAAGAACTGTGCGCCGTGATCGAAGACCGCGTCACCGATGCGACGCGTGGCGAGTCTCCCGCCGACGCCGCGACCCTTGTCGACGACCACGACCGTGTGGCCCCGCGATGCAAGATCGCGCGCGGCGATCAGCCCTGAAAGACCCGCACCAACGATGGTGATCTTCATCACGCGGCAAAACTGCGTCGGTATGCCTTCTCCGCGCGGCGGAGAAAACCGATCAACTCTTTGTTGAACGTCGATGCGTGCTCGACCATGAAACCGTGCGCGGCACCGGAGATCACCACCAACTCGGCGGTGGGGATCTTCTCGGCAAGCAACTCACTGTCCCCGCGCGGGGTCAGGATGTCCTGGTTTCCGACGATGACGAGCGTCGGAACGCGGATCGACGTGACGGCCTCGTTCAGGTGCTCGAGTTGTTCGGTGCTGGAGAGAATCGCGTTGACCTGAGCCTGAAAGTCGGTGCCCGGTCGGCCGAGAGCGAACGGCCCGAGCCAGCCGAAGGCGGGCCAGAGACGGCGCAAGGATCGCGGACCGATGACCCAGCGCGCGGCCTCGCGGCCGAGGGCGCTCATGCCTTTTGTCGTGGCGAGATGGGACCACTTGCCGAGAAGTTCACGGCGCCATTCGGGGTTCGTGCCCGACGTGCATGCGAGGGTGAGTGACCTTGTGCGGTGCGGGTATTTGACGGCGATGATCTGCGCGATGGCACCACCCATCGATGCACCAACGACATGGGCGGTGTCGACGCCCTCGGCATCGAGAACCTGCATCGCATCGTCGGCCATGTCTTCGAGCGAGAACGGAACATCGGGACGGTCCGAGCGTCCGACGCCACGGTTGTCGGGCGCGATGATGCGGTACAGCGGTGCAAGCGCCAAACGTTGCATGTCCCAACCGTGCAGATCGGCGCCGAGCCCCTGGATCATCAGCACCGGCGGTGCCCCCGGACGACCGGCAGCCTGGTAGTGAATCCGTACGCCGTCGCGCATCTTCGCGTACGACATCAGGCCACCTGCACCGCGGCAGGAACGCGCACCACGCTCGGCCATTCGTAGAGGCGTTCGATCACTTCCTGGGTGGAGTGGCGCGGAGCGAACCTGATGAGGTGGGCGTTGTCGCTTGCGTGTGCGAGCCGACCGTGGCGCAGCATCTCGATCACGTGATCGGGAACGGGCGCACCAGCGAGGTTGGCGATCTTCTCGGTCACCCACCAGCCGGGCCCGACGACGGGAACCGGGATTCGTCGGCCCTGCAGAGCGGCGCGACGCGCGGTTGTCGTGTCGTCGGCTGCGACGTTGATCGCCCCGTCAAACCGATGACTTGCGGCGAGCCGGAAGGCGAGCGCGGCATCGTGGTCTTCGATCACCGTGAAGGGTGGATCCGACGGCAGGAGGAAGGGCACGGCCGGCAGACGCAACAACCGACCGAGAGGACTCGGTACGTGTGCGCCGAGCACGGATGCAAGACGCAGATTTGCGACAGCCACCCCGCGTGCGGCACGAAGGTCGGCGGCTTGTCGCTCGAGGAACTGCAGCATGCGACCGAAGCGCGATGCCGGCGCCGGTGTCGTGGTGTCGGTTGGCGTCAGCGGTGCATGGCTGCGGGTTCCGTACACCTCGAGGCCGGAACGAACGACGACGGCCTCGAGAGACGGTGCTTGATGCGCGGCATCGAACACCGCGCGGCCCACGTCGGAAGTGGTGCGCTCGGCTTCATCGGGTGAGAGGCGGGCATTCGGTTCCCACACTCCGAGGTGCACGATCACGTGCGGGTCGAAGTCGAGGATGATTTGCGACACGGCGGCCGTGCGATTCAGAGCGATACGACGGAAATCGGTGCGCCGGAGGCGCCGTCGCGGAGGATCAGCGTCGACGCCGAGAATCTGGCCGACCCAGGATTCTTCCTCGAGCATTGCCGTTGCGAGCGACCCGAGTTCGCCGCCGCAGCCGGTGACGAGAACTTTTTGGGTCATGAGTTGTTCACCGCAGTTCGTGGACGCGCAGGATCAATTCGCGTGCAAACGGGTCGAGTTGCCGGCCGGCGATGCGTTCGGTGATCGTGATCGCACCGGATGCATCGTCGATGAGGCCGCTCCAGCGGATGTAGCCGCCCATGATGCCGACGATGCGATCGCCGACTTCTTCGGCATGCACCAGGATCTTTGCGTCGCCCGACAAGAGCTGGTGCAGTTCGGCGTAGAACGAGCGCAGCCAGGCGTCGATGTCGTCGGCCCCCGTCAGCGGACGGTGGATGTAGGGCATGTTCAGTTCGTCGTAGTTGTGCAGGTTGTGGGGGGCGCCGATGATCGACACGACCTTCGCGAAGTTGTTCTCGCGCAACCAGATGATTTCTTCCTGTCGCCGCACGCGACGGTGGTTGACGCCGTATCCACCCGGCCGCTCGCAGATGGCGAGACGGTCCTTGATGATCCAAGTGAAGTTCCGGGGTTGAATTCCCAGAGCCCACTTGCCGCGCAGTTTCGGTGGCATTACCTCAACTCTAGACGTTGATGGCTGCGGATGACCCGTCGCCCGCGACCGACGTCACAGCCCGGATGTACCCCGCGCGCCACTTCCAGGACGCGTTCGACCGTTGCAGAATCGGGGGGATAGGGGTCGGAGAGCCACCGGCGCACCGCTCGCCGCGCGAGCGGTAGCGGGGCACTCGCAAGCGCCCGTGCATCGTGGACATCGAGCGCGGCGGCAAGATCGGTGAGGAAGCGCTCGTCATCGGCGATGAGGTCGGCCTCGCGTGCGAGAAGTGCGGACACGTCGCGCTGTGCGATGTCATGAAGGAGTGGGATGAGTTCGTGTCGCACGCGATTGCGGCGGAATCGTGGATCGGCGTTCGATTCATCGATCGCGACTGTGATGCCACAGAGTCGACACAGTTCGTGGGTTTCGGTACGCCGCAGCGAGAGGAGCGGTTTTTGGGGAGAGCGGCGCATGCCGGCGATGCCGTCGATTCCCGCCCCACGCACCAGGTTGAGAAGTACCGTTTCCGCTTGGTCATCGGCGGTGTGACCGGTGAGGACGTCCGATGGAAGGGCTGCGAGGCGTGCCGCACGGGCCCGGGCCTCGAGGTTGGGTCCATCGTCGAGAGCAACGCGGTGAGCGACGAAATCCGCACCGACACGATCGCAGACCTCAGCAACCAGGTCGGCTTCGGCCGCCGAACTCGGTCGCAGGCCGTGGTCGACGTGGTGCGCGGTCGGTGTCAGCCCGGCGGCAGCCGCAAGGACGAGCAGCGCCATCGAGTCGGGGCCACCCGACACCGCACAGGCGACGGGACCAGCGACGGGAAAGTTGGACCGGGAAAGAAGGTCGCGGACGTAATCAGTCTCGCGAACGCCGAGCGTCATTTAGCGCTTGCGGCGCCCCGGGTAGCGCGTCGCGCTGACCTTCTGCACGTAGCCGGCAATGACTCCGATGAGTGCTCCGCCGGATGCGATGGCGAGGACGACACCGATCCACCAGTGCCAAGGGTTTGCAGCGATCATGGCTTCACTCTAGCGATCAGGGCTCGAAGGTGACGGCGACTTCGTCGATCGACTTGACGAATCGATCGAGCAGATCCGCAAGTACGACCAGTTCCTCGGCGGAGAACCGGCTGAGAATTTGGCTCATGGCCTTCAGACGACGCTCACCGATGATGGCGTGACGCTCACGACCTGCTGCAGTCGCACTGACCGTGACGACGCGACCGTCGCTCGGAAGGGCACTGCGTCGGGCGAGGTCAAGTTTTTCGAGACGCTGAATGGCGCGGGTCGCCGTCGAAGGGTCGACGCGCAACGCCTCAGCCAAGTCACCCATGCGCCAGCTTTCGCGCTCGACGAGTAGATCGAGCGTGTCGACCTGGCCCGGATCAAGCGCCGAGTCACCCTCTCCGAACAACTTGTCGCGCAGACGGTCGGCGACTGCGCCGCGTCGCAACTCGCGCCAAGAGAAACCGATACTCGCAAGAACGTCGATGTCGGGAACGTGCGTCTCGGTGGGCACCGAAACCACTTGCTTGGATGGCTGGGGGGTGCTGTTCATGTCCTCAACGCTAGCGAAACGCATCTCCCGAGTCGTATCGCAGTGCCGAAAACGTTGCTTTTGGCAGTTGAATAATTGGTAAGGAAAGGGAGATTCATGAAAGTTCGTCGTTTCCCACTCGCTATCCGTGTTTCGGTCGTTTGTGCTTCTGCCATGTGTGCGGTGGGTGTTCCCGCTGTCAGTGCGACCGCCACATCTCCTCTTCCGGCCGGGGTCGGAGATTTTGTGCCAACCGTCGATCTCGGACCTGCGCTTGCCGACCTCGCTGGATTGTCGTCGACTCCGTGCAATGTCGGATCGAGCAACATCACCGAGTTGAAGCCGGGCGACACGCTCACGCTTCCCGCATCCGACCTGAGGAAGGCACTTGCGGTTGCCGACGAACTGAAGGCAAAGAACGATTCGCTCGTCGCGATGACATGCACGGCGACATTGTCGTTGTCTGGCGCCGAGAAGGCGATCACGGGAACCGTGACCAACGCAGCGCTCGGGTTGACCGGAACGTTTGCATTGAAGTGCACCTTCAAGCAGGAGCTCGGTATTCAAGCCGATCTCAGCATCGGACTTGCCCTCCCACGCGGTGCTCTCGTGGCGGTGAAATCCGCCGACAGGGGAGTTCCGATGACATGCTCGATGTCCGCGAACTTTGGCGACGGCACCTCGGTCACGGGGTCAGTCGATGGTGTCGCCGACGTCGGTACGACGAAGTCGGATGCATGCACCGGAGACACCCAGATGTCGTGCGTTCCACTGTCGGTCACCGCCGCGGTCACCGTTACGTCGACCTCCGGAAAGTTGGCCGGATACACCGGAAAAGGCACGTACACGCTGAAGCCGTCGTTCACGATGAACTCGATGAACACGAATCTTGCGACCTTGCAACAGGCGATCGGCAAGTCGTCGGTTCGTGCAAGTCGAGTTGTGCCTGGTGCAGTGTCGAGAGAAGGAACCATGAAGATCGACTTCGTGCCGGGTGGAACACGTGTCGACATCGTGCAGCCCACCATCGCAGCAGATGGTTCGTCGAAGCTGTCGGTTGGATCGTTGATCGCAGCCAACGGACCCCGGAAAGCGAAGTGCGCTTATTCGGTTGCTCGCGGAAAGAAGTCCGCGCTCATCGCCAATGTCACGTCGTCCACGAACGGTGTCATGCCGACGCTCACCGTCTCGAAGAAGCAGTACGACGGCGCACGCAAGGCTCTGTCGGCCCGACCCGGTGCCGTACTGACGCTCGTCGCCGCGTGCGGCAAGATTCGCGCCACCCAATCGGTGACGCTGGGCTGAGGGCGGCTGGTGCGCGTCAGCGCATGATGACGGCGTCGGATCCCCACGGGACCACTTCGCCGGGTTCTTGGAATCGCTCGGGCAGTTCCTCGATCATGTTGAGGGTTGCCGCGAAGCGTCCGATGCCCACGAAGAGAGCGACGTTGAAACCGAGTTCGACGATCTCTGCCTCAGTGAAGTGCTGCTTCAAGAGGTCGTAGTAAGCGTCGTCGATGGCGAGATGGTTCGTCGCGAAGAGCTCGCCGAAACGAATGGCGACCCGCTCGCGCTCGGTGAGTCCGTCGGCCTCCATCGGTTTTTCCAGCGAGCAGACGAGATCTTCGTTCAGACCGTCGGCGAGAGCATCGGGATAGCGAATGGCCATGCAACTACGGCACTGGTTGTGGAAGGCGACACGCAGACGAACGAGTTCGATGAGGCGCGGCGGCAGCGTGCGGTGAATCTTCAGTGATGCGGCGAAGGCCGACATCCCCTTCGTCATTTCGGGGGCGTGCGCAAAGATGCGCGTGAGACCAAGTTCGAGCGGGGTCTTGTCGTCGGCCCGTGACATCTTGCGGATGTCCTCGGGGAGTTCTTCAACCGACAGTTTGCGCAGGCGTGTCATGCCCGAACTCTAGAAGATTCCCGGCCCGCTGTGAACAGGGTGGAAACCCGATGAATGGCCGGGACCGGATGAACGAACGGGCCCAACCGCTAAACGGCGGCAAAGAAGCGCGAAACCTCGGCGATCTGCGTTTCGAGGGTGGCTCGCCATGTGGCGGTGAAACCCGCGGGTGACTCGGCGGCAATCGACTGCAGATACTCGACCACGATCTGCGGCACGACGGGAATCGACGGCAGTACCTCCATGTAATACGCAAAGTCGCTGCACGCTTGGTGGCCTCCATCAGCGAGGTCGACACGTCGGTGGTACCCGTTGCGCGCCGAGAGGAGCGTCCACATCGGGTCGGCGTCCGTCGACGGTGGCGTCGTGAGATCACCAAGCCCGACGAGGAGCATCGTCGGAACATTGATTGCATCGACGAGTTCCGCCGGCAAGGTGCGGGTGTAGGCCTGCAAACCCGCGACCGCACGAACCCGTGGGTCACCGGTCAAGCCGTGGATTCCCGTCGTGCTGATGATCGCGGTCAAGCCGCCGTAACTGTGACCGGCAACGAAGACACGCTCCGGGTCGACCACCGACGACAGGTTCGTCCCGATGCGACCATCGACGAGGGCGTCGATCAGAAAGGAAACGTCGCCGAGGCGCTGGCGCTCGTTCGTTTCATCGTCGACGTTGGCGCCGGTGAGCCAGTCGAAGAGGGTGTCACCCGTATGGTCGGCCGACACCACGACATAGCCACTTGTCGCGAGACCTTCGCACAGTTTTGTGTAGATGTGTCGCAAGCCGGTTCTGCCGTGCGACCACACGACCACCGGATGGGAACCGGGAGCCGGTGCCGCGGACTCGATGGCGCACGGTGAGTCGAACCCGACGCCGGGAAGCAGGTCGTACCGTGTTGTCACACCGGTGGTGTCGTTCGTTGGATACCACACCTCGGTTGTGAGGGTGCGACCCGCGCGTGATTCGTCACGCAGTGCAAGATTGACGTGTCCGACGGCCATGACGGGAACAGTAACGTCTCGGCATGGCTGAATTCACGGGCAAAGTAGCAATCGTCACCGGCTCGTCCAGTGGCATCGGTGAGGCGATTGCGCGCCGACTCGGCGAAGCGGGCGCGACGGTTGTCGTCAACTCCGCTTCGTCAGTCGAAGCCGGGACCGCGGTTGCAAAGTCCATCGGCAACGGCGCGGTGTACATGAAGGGCGACATTTCAAAGAAGGACGACTGCGAGCGACTGATCGATGAGACGGTGGCGAAGTTCGGTCGTCTCGACATTCTGGTGAACAACGCCGGATGGACCACCCCGATCCCGCACCACGACCTCGACGCTCTCACCGACGAAATCTTCATGAAGACCTTCGAGGTGAATGTCTACGGCACGTGGTGGTTGAGCAAGATTGCCGTCCCGCACCTGAAGAAGTCAGAAGACGGCAACATCGTGAACATCACGTCCGTTGCCGGAGTCCGGCAGATGGGTAGTTCGATGGCCTACTCGATGACGAAGGCCGCCCTGAACCAGATGACGAAACTGATGGCAAAGAGTTGCTGGCCCGTGCGGGTGAATGCCGTTGCTCCGGGTCTCATTGCGACACCGTGGACCGCTGACTGGGGTCAGCAGCACGAAGCCATCAAGGCCATCGCCCCACTCAAGCGTTCGGGGACTCCCGAGGACTGCGCGGAAGCGACGCTTGGTCTTCTACGCAGCCGGTATGCGACGGGACAGATTTTCGTCGTCGACGGTGGCCTGACGCTCGTTCAGTAGGTGTGATCGCGAGGTCGCGGTCAGCGACTGCGAACAAGACGACCGGGCCGTTCACCCGTGTCGCTGTCGTCGAAGCGCGTGATGACACCGTTGACCATCGTCGCTTTGTAACCCGTCGACGGCTGCAGGACGCGCGACCCACCGGCGGGCAGGTCGTGGCGCACGAAGGGTGCCTGAATCGTCAGGTTGTCGAAGTCGATGACGTTCAGGTCGGCGCGCTTGCCAACCTCGATCGACCCGCGGTCGGTCAGCCCGTACAAATCGGCGTTCGTCTTCGACAGCTTGTTGACGGCGAATTCGAGCCCGAGTCGCGGACCCCGCGAGCGGTCACGCACCCAGTGCGTGAGGTGGAACGTCGGCATCGTGCAGTCGCAGATGAAGTTGACGTGTGCGCCGGCATCGGACAGTCCGGTGACCGTGTCGGGATGGAGGAGCATCTCGTGGCTGGCGTCGAGATTCGCCTTGGCGAAGTTCGATCCGAATATTGCGTAGAACGCACGCCCTTCGTTTTCGAGGAGAAGGTCGTACATCAGTGATTCCGCACTCACTCCCAATGCGCGGGCGCGACCGACGACCGATTCCTCGCGCGTCGGCTCGTAGTCGATGGGGAAGTTGAGCGGGAACGTGGCATTGAGTGCGCGCGCGTACAGACCGACGACCGCCTGCATCGAACCGGCGTTCTCCGAGGGGACGCTGCGATCGGCAAGAACGGCGGCCTTCATCTCCGGCTTGCGCATCTCGCGGACACGGTCGGCGAGTGGCAGATGAGCGAGCTCGCGCAGGTATGTGGCCTTGCGCATGAACATGTGATAGGTACCGAGACTCGTCATCACCGTGACCGCGCGTGGTGCGATCTGCGGCCTCAATTTGGCGCCCTTCGCATTCTCGTACGAAACGGTGTCGAGTACCTCGCGCCAGTGATCGACATCCTCGGCGATTTGGATCGTGGTGAACGTGATGGGTCGGCCACTCGTCCGCGACACCTCGGCGAGCATCATCACTTCTTCGACCGGCTTGGCACGTTCGCCACCGAGTGCCTCGAGGGCACCGACGGTGCCGGCGGGAATCGCCTCGAACACGCCGCGCCCCATTGCCGACGCGATCGCCATCAATTCACCGTCGGCCGCAAAGGTTCCGGGAACAGGACTACCGGACAAGGAGCGATGTCCGATGGTGCGTGATGTCGAAAAGCCGAGAGCACCTGCTTTCATCGCTTCGCCGACGATGCGCGCCATGGTTGCGATTTCATCGGGTGTCGCGTCGAGGTTGTCGACACCACGCTGACCCATCGAGTAGAAGCGCAGGGCCCCGTGTGCAATCTGCGTGCCGATGTCGATCGAGTATCGACGTGTCGCGAGGTAGTCGAGGTACTGCGGGAACGTCTCCCACGCACCCCACGGAATTCCCTCGGCGAGCGCGCTGCCGGGAATGTCTTCGACCCCCTCCATCAATTCGATCAGTGGTGCTTCCTGGCCGGGTCGCACGGGCGCGAACCCGACGCCGCAATTTCCCATCACGAGTGTTGTGACACCGTTCGTGGCCGAGGGTTCGAGGTCTTCGTCCCATGTGACCTGGCCGTCGTAATGCGTGTGCACGTCGACCCAACCGGGGGTGAGTGTCATGCCTTCGGCATCGAGACGTCGCTTGGCCGTACCCTCCGCGCGACCACCGACCTGCGTGATGATGCCGTCCGTGACCGCAACGTCGCCCATGAAGGCCGGTGCGCCGGTGCCGTCGACGATTGTTGCCCCGCTGATCACGATGTCATGCATGGGCGAAAAACTATCCGAGGAGTCGGTCGATCACCTTCACGAGCCGTTTCGCGGGCCGACCCAAGCGGGACTCGATGGCGTCGGCCACGACAGGAAGGCGCAGCCCCGCGTTCACACCGATCCAACGCAGGGGCTCGGGTTCCCAGCGTCGCCCCACATGATCGACGAAGGCGAGCCGCAGGTCCGGAGA